>JBEBXQ010000168.1:0-8196 GCA_040391535.1 Telluribacter sp.
GAGCCGCCGGTTATTTGAACAAATTTTCAGTTATTACAATGAAGTTGTTGCTAGTAGAAGATGAAGAGAATGTAGCTTCATTTATAAAGAAAGGATTAAAAAACGAAGGTTTTGAAATTGACATTGCTTATGATGGCATGATGGGCTGGCGGTTATATGACAATAAGAAATATGACGTCGTCATCCTGGATATTAATCTCCCGAAGATAAACGGCTTCGATTTATGCCGTGAAATCAAAAACTCCGAGAAATCCCAGCTGGTACTGTTGCTGAGCGCACTGGACAGCATCACCGATAAAGAGAGTGGCTTCGGAGCAGGTGCCGATGACTACCTTGTAAAACCATTTGAGTTTCGTGAACTGGTGTTACGGTTAAAAGCTTTGGCACGGCGGGCCAACTCATTTGAAAGCTCTGGGAAAACCATTACCATTGATGATCTTGTCCTGCATACGGCAGCACGCATTGTCACCCGGGGCGGAAACCGCATTAACCTCACAACCAGGGAATATACCTTACTCGAATACCTGATGCTCAATGCCGGTAAAATTGTCAGCCGGGTTGACATTGCCGAAAAAGTGTGGGATATCCGTTTTGATACCAATACCAATGTCATTGATGTCTATATCAACTATCTGAGAAAAAAGATAGACGCCGGCTTTTCCAAAAAACTGCTCCATACGGTCATTGGTATGGGATATATGGTAAAAGGATAGATCCTATGTTAATCCGTCACAGGCTGATCTTATGGTTTATTTTCTTTGTAACGCTGGTGTTGCTGTCCTTTTCATTCTATATATATTTTACCTACGCATCTGACAGGGCTTATGCATTCCACCAGCGACTGGATCGCCGGGTAGTAGGTACCCAACAGCTGTTTGACCCAGCCGGCGGCCTTAAAGGAAGTATCAACAACATCCTGTATGAGCAGGTCGATATGGTGTTTTCCGGCAAAGACAGCCTATATTATTCTAATACCAGCACCTTTGACTATTATCCTACTCCTGCGTTTCTGGACAGTGTAAGAAAAGAAGGGAAGATCTTTTTCACCTATTCATCTCCGCTGCATGAACGGGAAAAAGCGGGAGTAGCTATGGCTTATCAGGTTTCTTTTGAACCAGACTCCAACAAAGACTACATCGCTATTGTAACCGCCTATGATACAGAAGGATATTTACGGCAGGAATCACTCCGTGACCTGTTCATCTTTACCAACTTTATCTGTATCCTGGTGGTAGGTGTTTTTGCCTACTTCTTCTCCATCAGAGCACTCTACCCCTTAAATGCACTGATCACACAAATCAAACGCCGCTATAACAATACGTTGTCATTCAGGTTACAGGATTTTAATCCGAAAGACGAGGTGGGTACGCTGGCGCTTTCTTTTAATGAACTGCTCGATCAGCATGAGCGCTTAATTGCTAATCAAAGGGCATTTATTTCACAGGCTTCCCACGAACTCAGAACACCAATGGCAACCCTCAAAGGATTGCTCGAAACCGCTCTGTATTATGATGACGATAAAGAAAACCTGAAAGTAAGCCAGCAGAAAGCCATTTTTGAACTCGACCGGCTCATCAGCCTTTCCAATGGGCTATTGTTGCTGGCACGGGTAGAAAACGAAGAAGCTTACATCAATACGCACAAAGTCAATCTGATGGAATTACTGATGGATTGTGTTGATCAGGTACAGAAACTGTGGCCCTCTACCCCGCTTCTCCTCACATTCAGTGATGGTGTTACGCTCCAAAGCCGTCCTTTGGAAATTCCGGGTGAAAATTCATTATTAAATGCTGCCATTACCAATCTGATTGATAATGCCTGTAAGTATTCCGACAACAAGGAAGTGCATGTATCCCTTGAAATGAATACTGAACAGAAATTAAGGTTAATCATAAAAGATCAGGGTATCGGTATTCCGGAAAATGAAATCAGCCAGATTTTTCAGCCATTATACAGAGCCAGTAATGCAGGGAACCGTCAGGGATTCGGCATCGGGCTCACCCTTGCCCAAACGGTAATCCGGTTGCATAAAGGGACCCTGCAAATTCATTCAAAAAGAGGTAAAGGCACTGAGATCCTGATAGATTTCAGCTTCCCGAGAGTGTAAATTCACAAGACCTGTTCATCGTCTCAGATGATGCAGCTGAGTCCTCTTTACATCAGTATGATTACTGACCCAGCCCCATAGACTCAGGTTTACACAGAAATACTATTCTAACGTATTTCTAATCAAGATTAAAAAATTCTAATCTTGATAAATCCAAATCTAATACAAAATTAATGCCCTCCTAAGACGCTGATGGTAATTTGCCTGCCAGTAAACAAAAGGTACCTTACCAATTTATGTTAAAATCAGCCTATTGCATAATTTATCTTCTGGGCATTTCATTTTTGTTACACCCATTGGCCTCCCACAGTCAGGATTCCGGTGAAATTCAAAAACTTGACCTTCATGATGCCCTCGAATTAGCCAAAACCAATTACCCTAACTTAAAGAAAATGCGTGCTGAAAGGACCTTAGCCGAAAATCAGGTTAAAACCATTCAGTCGCAATATCTTCCGGATGTCGGATTACTTGGTCAGACTATGTTAGCGACGTCCAATCAGGTACACGGAATGAGCCAGAACTATGACGGATTACTTCCGACTTTAACAGGAGCAACGAAGCAGTTTCCTTTCGATTCCAGGGCAACCTGGTCCAGTGCCGCTTCCATGGTTGTTGACTGGCAGGCTTTTACATTCGGAAGAAAAGCCGCAGACAAAGAAGTTGGTAACCGTCAGGTCGATTTAAGTAATCAACTTTATGAACAGGAACTTTTTGAGCACCAGATCAAGGTAGCAGACACTTATTTGCTGGCACTTAATGCCTATAAATATGCAAATTTGCAGCAACGTAATGTAAAGAGGACGGAGGACATTGTATCGGTTACACGCGCCAATGCTGTTTCCGGCCTGAAAGCGGGTATAGATAGCTCCATCGCTGTGGCAGAAGCTACCCGTGCCTTACTATTATGGATGGATAGTCAGGTACAGGCAGAAAAACATATTGTGGCATTGTCAGAACTGATCGGCCAATCCGGTGCAGAGATTGAACTGGATACGATGCAGTTTTTCTTCAAAATCCCGGAAACCTATACTTTTGATGTCACCAACCCGGCAACCCATCCGAGATTAATATCCCTGCAGTACAAAAAGAGAGTATTAGAGGAACAACTTGGGAAAATCAAAACCAATATCAGACCTGAATTCCATTTAATGGGAACATTATGGGGCCGTGGTTCCGGCTATTCGCAGATCCCTGATGAATTTAACCAGAATGATATTACAGCTTCATTATCCGGCCTTAAACTCCGGGCTTTTAATTATGGATTAGGCGCTACAATCGTCTGGCACCCCTCAAGACTTTTCATGACGCGCAATCAGATAACAGAACAACACAACAGGATTGATATTGTAAATCACGAATATCAGCAGGCTTTGCAACAAGCAACGGCTTCAATGAAAACGGCTGATTTACAATTTAATCTTGCTTATCAGTCTGTCCAGCAAACGCCTCTGCAACTCAATGCAGCCCGGCAGGCTTACAGGCAATCCCGTTCGCGTTATGAAAACGGACTGGAAAATATCATGCAGCTTACTCAGATCGTAGAGCTGTACAACCGGGCCGAAACCGAATATATTCTTTCCGTAAGCAATCTATGGCGGTCATTACTGATCAAAGCAGCCGCCAAAGGAGATTTCTCTGTTTTCATGGATCAAATACCAGAATAAAGAATGTTAAAAACTGCCTTAAATAAACCATTAGCCATTATCGTTGGCCTTTTTGCCGTAGGGATCTTCGCTGTATTGGCACTACTACGCATTCCGGTAGATATTTTTCCCAATCTGAACCTGCCCACTATTTACATTTCCCAGCCTTATGGCGGAATGTCAGCTGCGCAGATGGAAGGTTTTGTAGCTACCCGGTATCAGAACCAGATGTTATACGTGTCAGGTATAAAAGATGTAGACGTAAAAAATATCCAGGGGACTTGTCTTGTTAAACTTACGTTTTACGAAAATGTAAATATGGCTCAGGTTGCCGGTGAGGTGGCAACTCAGGTAAACCGCGTTATGAATTACCTTCCGCCGGGCACTGTCCCGCCTACGGTGGTTCGCTTTGACGCTTCTTCTCTGCCCATCGGGCAATTAGTATTCAGCAGTAAGTCGGCACCATTGGCAGAAATGCAGGACGTTGCCTCTTCCCGTATACGTCCGTTATTTTCGCAGATTCCGGGTGGTGTTGCTACGTCTCCTTTTGGTTCCAATGAAAGAACAGTCGTTATACGGGTGAATCCGGACCGGATGCGCAGTTACGAATTAACACCTGACGAAGTAGTGGGTGCTGTGGTAGCTAATAATAAGATTTCCCCTGCAGGGAACGTTCGTATCGGTGACTTTATGGTAATGACTCCTACCAACACTGTCCTTGATAATGTAGACGACTTTTTCAATATTCCTCTCCGGCAAGGTGCGGGTCCGATGGTTTTCATGCGGGATATAGCCACCGTTGAAGATGCAACAGACGTTCCTGTAGGATATGCTTTGGTGAATGGCAAAAGATCGGTTTATATACCGGTTTCCAAATCCGGTGATGCTTCTACCATGGAAGTGGTGAATGCCCTTAAGTCCAAACTGCCTGAAATGCGTAGCTTACTGCCCGACTATATTGATCTGTCCTACGAGTTTGATCAGTCAGTATATGTAATGCAATCGGTACATGCCCTGGCTGTTGAAGGAGGTTTAGGAGCCATACTGACCGGATTAATGGTCTTTCTGTTCCTGAGAGATCTGCGAAGTTCTTTGATCGTAATCATTACCATACCTGCTTCACTACTTTCTTCGATATTACTATTGCAGCTCACAGGGCAAACGATTAATATCATGACGCTGTCGGGTCTGGCCCTGGCAATCGGAATTCTGGTGGATCAGTCGACTGTTGTCATTGAAAATATTCACCAGCACCTTGAAATGGGCAAACCCAAAGCCAGAGCCATAAGCGATGCCTCAGCAGAGATGAGCTTTCCGCTTTTTCTGATCACCATTGCTATTCTGGCAGTTTTTGCCCCTGCATTTTTAATGAACGGAATTCCACGCGGGATGTTTATGCCTTTATCCTTATCCGTGGCATTTTCGATTATAGTCTCTTATCTCCTTTCTCAGACTTTAGTGCCTATCCTTGCCAACTGGTGGTTAAAGGATCATAAAGGCCATCATCACCGTGACAACGGTGTAGCCAGGAAAGAAGGGCTGATGGATAAGGTTATACAAAAGTATACCTCCGTTTTAGAAATATTTATGGGCAGAAGAAGGCTGGTCATCGGCGTTTACTTATTAGCAACATTTTCACTGGTAGCTATTCTTTTCTCGCTGATCGGACAGGACCTGATGCCGAAACAAAACCGGTCCAAACAGTTTCAGGTAAGAATCAGCGGCCCTGAAGGATTACGGCTGGAACGGATGGAAGAACGTGTTAAGGAAGTAATTGAGCACATAGGTGGTATTGTAGGGGAAGAAAATGTAGCTATTTCTTCTGCGTATGTCGGCATGACGCCATCCAGTTACGGAACCAGTGCCTTATATGTTTTCAACTCCGGACCGCACGAAGCCATTCTGCAGATGAGTCTTATTCCTGAGTACGAAATGGAATCAATAGATGATCTGAAAGATCAGATTCGTCAGAAAATCAGAAAAGAAGTACCCGACGTCAAGTTAACCTTTGAACCCATTGAGTTAACCGAAAAAATCATGAGCCAGGGCGCTGCAACACCGATTGAGATTAACATTGGCGGAAAAGATCTGAATGAGAACAAGGAATATGCCGACAAAATCATCAAAGAACTGAATCAGATAGATTTCCTGCGGGACATCAGAATTGTACAGCCACTGAAATATCCCAGCGTGCAGATTATACTGGATCGTGAAAGAGCTGCGCAACTCGGATTATCCGTTGATGTCATTTCCAAATCATTGGTTGCTGCCACTTCGTCAAGCCGTTTTACAGCTAAAAACTTATGGTTAGACCAGAATAAAGGATATGCTTATCAGGTACAGGTAGAAATGTCACCGGAGCATATGCAAACGGTCTCGGATATTGAAAACATTCCCCTGGTAAAAGGACAGATCCGCCCGACCCTGGGAGACGTTGCCACCATTATCCCTTCCAATGTGCCGGCACAATACGACCGTAAAGGCCCCAGAAGAATATTAACAATTTCAGCCAATATTCACCAGGTAGATTTAGGCACGGCCGCTGCTGCGGTTAATAAAATCATCGAGAAAGTAGGCCAGCCTCCCCGGGGAAGTAATGTAGCGGTGGAAGGCATTTCAAAATTGCTGACCGAAACACTGGAAAGTCTGCAATTCGGATTACTTCTTGCTGTGGTAGTGATCTTCCTTTTACTGGCAGCTACGTATCAGTCCTTTACCTTGTCAACCATTATCATGGTCACTATTCCGTCGGTTTTAACAGGAGCGCTGCTGATGCTCTTTACGACAGGGCAAACGCTGAATCTGCAGTCTTATATGGGTATTATTATGTCAGTAGGGGTATCGGTAGCCAATGCTTTATTATTGGTTACCAATGCAGAAACATTAAGGCATAAGTACCGTGATGCAGGTATAGCAGGCAAAATAGCGGGAACACTCCGGATCCGCCCTATTCTGATGACGACGTTCGCGATGGCGATCGGGATGGTTCCGATGGCCAGTGGTATGGGAGATACGGGAGAACAGACAGCACCATTAGGCCGCGCGGTAATCGGTGGACTGCTAGCTTCCACATTTACCACCCTGTTTATCATTCCTGTCGTCTTTTCTTACCTGCTCCGGAATACTACTTTCACGTCCATTTCTCTTGATCCGGATAATCCTGAAAGCAAGGTTTACGACAAGCACCCTCAGGAAGAATCCATTTTGGTCTAAATTATCATGAACATCTGTCCCTTGGATATCAGAAAATAACAGTACGATGAAACAAATATTAATCCTGACCATAGCTGGCTTTACAGCCTTTTCCTGTGGAAGTAAAAAGTCAGAAAATCCCGCTAAATCCGGTAAAGCATTATCAGAAGAAGAATTCCGTTATACAGCCATTCAGGTAAAAGATGCGCCGCCTTTAAGGGAAATTAATCTTCCCGGAGAAATAGAAAGTTTTTACGAAACTGATTTATATCCCAGGGTAAGCAGCTACATTAACAAAATTCATGTGGAGATCGGGGACAGAGTGGAAAAAGGTCAGTTGCTGGCAGAACTGGATGCACCGGAGCTGAAGGCAAACCTGACTGCAGCCTATTCTAAAATAAAATCTGCCGAAGCTGTATTTCAATCCAGCAAAGCGCATTATAACCGATCGTTAAAAACGCAAAAAACACCCGGGGCCATTTCTGAACTGGAAGTGGAATCAGCATGGACTAAACTGGTCTCTGACTCCTTAATGGTATTGGCCGAAGAAGCGCACTATGAATCCGTCAAGCAATTGGTTGATTACTTAAAAATCACAGCACCTTTTGAAGGTGTTGTTACGGACCGTAGGCTGGCACCGGGCGCCTTCGTAGGCCCTGGAGGTCAGAACTCTGTCCCTTTGCTTAAAATTAAACAACTGGACCGTCTGCGTCTGCGTCTGGCAGTGCCGGAAGCTTACCTGAGTGACATCAGGATCGGTGCGAAAGTCAACTTTTCAGTAAGAACTTTCCAGAATGAAGTATTCAGCGGCAATATTTCCCGGCTGTCTAATAGTGTCCGGCCTGACACCCGGTCAGAGATGATAGAAGTGGATATAGCCAATAGCTCAAGAAAACTAAAGCCCGGGATGTTTGTATCTGCCAGACTGCCGGTTTCGGCTAATGAAGGCAGTATTTTTATTCCTAAATCAGCTGTATTGAGCAACATGGAGCGCACCTTTGTCATTAAGGTTGAAAATGGAATAGCCAAATGGATCAATGTTCAGAGAGGTGATATTACTGAAAATCAGGTACAGATTTTCGGCGATATTAAAGTCGGTGATATTTTACTGAAAGTTGCCAGCGACGAAATTCCGGACAATAGTCCTATTCAGACAGAACCCATTATATAATTTTCCTTGATTAATTCCCGTTTATTTGATTGCCGGCAGGACCTTTTGTTCTGTCGGCTTTTTAGTGAAAACAGGAAGCTGGA
>JBEBXQ010000169.1:0-8181 GCA_040391535.1 Telluribacter sp.
AGTCGAGGTTTTCAGTGATGGTAAGAACCGGCAAAGTGGCTGTGTCAGCGAAGTCAGGCAGTGACCAGATGAATACTCAACAGAAAACAGTTGCGCTGAAAGCTAATGAAACGATTATACTGAACCGAAGTACGACCCGTTTTACAGCACCGGAAATACAGGATAAAGTCAAAGAAAAATTTCCTGTGGAACCTTCCGCAGAAACGGATTACAGATTCAGGGAAACACCTGTAACAACTATTCTGGAGATGCTGGAAAAGGATTATCAGGTCAGGATCAGGGTGGAAGGGGAGCCGCTTAGTTCGTGTCTGCTCACTACTTCCCTTTCAGAAAGATCCTTCCTGGAAAAACTGAAGGTAATTTGTGCGGGTATCGGGCCATCTGCTGCATATACACTGAAAGATGGGGAAGTAATAATCCATTCGAAAGGTTGTGATCAATAGAAATGTAAACTTTTATCCTATAAACAGGCCTATGCAAAAAAACGATTATAAAAAAGAAAGTTGACCGTATTAGGACTACGGTCAACCGGTTACCTCTTGTTAATGAACCCGTTGAGCAGGATACTGAAACAGAGAGGCCTTTTGTTTTTATTCAAAAAACCATTAAATCTATGGAAAAAAAAGTTAGGATCACAGCCTTAGGGTTGAAGATTATGAAGATAACAGCAATGCAGATTTTGATGGTCATTTTGCTGATCGGAAGCGCGATGGCGCACTCCTCAGGCCAGGATTTACTGAAGAAACAGATTACCGTTTCATTTGTGGAAACTGATCTGACGAAAGCAATTGACCACATCAGCAGCCTGGCAGGGATAGATATTACCTATAATTCAGCTGTTATGCCTAAGAGGAAACAGGTAACTATCCAATTTCAGAACAAAACGGTTGAAGAAGTTTTGGGTGGTGTTTTAGCACCCTTCGGAATTACTTATGTTATTGTGGAAAATCAGGTAGTGTTAAGAAAGACGAAAGCCGTCTTACCTTCCGACCCGTCATTTTTACAGTCTGTCCTGACCGGTCATGCTGATAAACGTATATCTGGAAAAGTGATGGATGAAAAGGGGCAGGGACTGCCGGGAGTCAGTATTCTGATAAGAGGGACAACACAGGGTACAGTGTCTGACAGTCAGGGTAATTTTGACCTGATCATACCTGATGAAGAAACCAGGCTGATATTCTCCTTCGTAGGCTATATGAGTGAGGACGTGATAGCGGGAAATCGTAGTGAACTGGAGGTGACAATGAAAGTGGACGAGAAGGCACTCGAAGAGGTGATTGTTGTTGGATATGGAACCCAGAAAAAAGTAAACCTGACCGGTGCGGTGTCTACTGTCTCTATTGATGATATGAAGAACCGTCAGGTAACCAATAGTATGTCTGCACTACAGGGAAAAGTGGCAGGCCTAAGAATTGTGCAGGGAACGGGAATGCCGGGCAGAGAGAGTGTTTCTGTACAATTGAGAGGCGCAAGTTCATGGGGTACCAACACCACTCCCCTGATTTTAGTAGATGGCGTGGTAGGATCTCTTGATGGATTGCCCATGACGGACATTGAAAGTATTTCAGTTTTAAAAGATGCTGCATCAGCATCCATTTACGGTGCGCGGGCGGCGAATGGGGTTATTCTGGTAACCACCAAACAAGGGAAGACAGGTAAACCTGTTTTAAGCTATAATATGTCGGTACGTTCGCAGGCACCTACAGGAAAGCCTAACCAAATATGGAATTCAAGGCAATATATGGAGTTGTTTAATAAAGCAGTTGCCCGGAACGCCATCAGCGCATCCGAATTTCCCCAGTCTATTATTGATAAATACAGTTCTCCTTCCCGGGATCTTGATTTGTATCCTGATTTCAACTGGTCGGATGCTGTCTGGAAAAATGCCCTGATGCAGGAGCATAATATTGGTATCAGCGGCGGGTCTGAAAATGTTAGATACAATATGTCTGCAGGTATACTTGATCAGGATGGTGTGCTGATTGGGCATAATTATAAGCGGTTTAACGGTTTGGCAAATTTGTCGGCTACCATTAATAAGTACCTGACTGTTGGGACCAATATTTCATATTTAAAGGGTAAATCTATTTCTCCCTATTATGAAAACCAGAACTTTGTGTTGATGACCATGACGCAGGCGCCGCTGGTAAAACCCTATTTGCCGGATGGCAGCGGACGTTATACGGACAAGGCTTTGCCTACAGGTATAGGCGGAACGCAGAATAATCGAAATCCCTTTTGGATTGCGAATGAAACTTATCGGAATTATGAAGACTGGCAGGCAAATATTCAGGGGTGGGCAGATGTGGACTTTCTACACGGAAGGGATATGAGATTAAAATGGAGTACAAAATATGCGACCCGCTTTGCTGACCAGTTCAGAAATATTTATCACTATGGTGCTGACGCCTATTATTATCTGACAGAAAATGAATATAATCCGGCCGGTGGCGCTGTTCATCAGCAGGGAACACCCTTCGGGCCGGAAGCTTTAGGCGTATTCAACTATAATTACAGGACCATCTTAAATACCTTTTTCTCTGCGCTTACCTGGGATCTGAGTAAGGGCAGCCATGATGTTTCATTAATGGGTGGATATAGTCAGGAAGCTCAGAATTACAGATGGTTATCCGGGACAAGGAATGTGTTCCCGGTGAAGAATATGTATGAGCTGGACGGAATGGGTGCTTTAAACCAGACTACTGGCGGAGGACTCACAGAATGGGCATTCCGATCTTTTTTTGGAAGAGCTACTTATGCTTTTCGCAGCAAATATCTTTTGGAGGCTAATTTCAGATATGACGGGACTTCCCGTATCCATGAAGACAGCCGATGGGGTTTTTTCCCGTCTGGCTCGGCAGCATGGAGAATCAGCGAAGAGGCCTTTCTTAAGGAAGGTGCGACCTGGATTGATAACCTTAAAATCAGAGGATCTTATGGTTTGTTAGGAAATGCCAATATCGGAGATTATCCTTATCAGGATACCTACGTAACCACTTCTTATGGATTTAATGAAACCCTGGAACAGGGAGTATTGCAAAACTCTTTCAGAAATAAAGCTTTGCAATGGGAAAAAACGGCTATAACGGATATCGGAATTGATTTTAATCTGCGGAACGATATACTCTACGGAACTATTGACTGGTATAATAAATATACAACAGGGATTCTGGCAGCAGCGGTTATACCCGCCAGTGCCGGAATGTCGGCTCCAACCATTAATTACGGTGAATTCAGAAACTATGGTATTGAATTTGACTTTGGGCATAAAAATAAAATCGGGCAGATCGGATACGGTCTGACAGCACAGGCCTCTGTAAACCGCAATAAAGTAATGAAGTTCCCGACCCCTGTCTATAATGAGCGGATTATTGAAGAAGGACATCCTTATAATGACTATTATTTGTATGAGTATGTCGGGCTGTTTAAATCCCAGGAGGAGCTGGACGCGATCGAAACTCCGGGGAATCCTCAGATTGGTGATATTAAGTTCAAAGACCAGAACAATGACGGTAAGATCGACGGAAATGACCGGATCAGGGTTAAAGGTGCCTATCCTGACCTCATTTATTCTTTCGGGGCTAATCTTAACTGGAATAATTTTGACTTATCAGCTTTTTTTCAAGGTGTAAAAGGTCAAAAAGTAAGAACCTTTTTCTTTGGGGAAGATCCGTTTTCGCAAGGTTCTTCACCGCATCCGAAATTCCTGGATGCTTATGACCCTGTTACAAATCCGGATTCTGAAATCCCTTCGGTTTATGGATGGGGATATGCACCGATGACCGGCTCAACGGCTCAGAACTCTACCTATTTTCTAAAGGACGCGTCTTATCTGAGGTTAAAAAATATCCAGATAGGATATACAATTCCTGCTCATATTTTAAAGAAAGCCCTGATTCAGAATCTGAAAGTCTTTATCGCAGGAGACAATATTCTCACCTTTACGAAATACCCCGATCTGGACCCTGAAAGGGCAGGAGATGGCTGGCATGCGCAGTATCCTCAATTGAAAGTCTATTCAGTTGGATTAAGTATGAGGTTTTAATCATTCAAAGGAAGAAAATCATGAAAATCAAGAATATTTTCCGATCAATATTGTGGATAACAGGAGTGCTGTTTGTTGGTAGCTGTGATGAAAAATTTCTGGATAAAAATCCCAATCAGGAAATAGCTTCCGGGACATTCTGGACTTCGGAAGCTGATGTAAAAATGGGGCTGGCGGGTTGCTATGCCCGTTTGAAAGGTGGTTATCTCAACTGGCAGAGGAGCTATTTCGATGCTGCTGCAGATAATGGCTGGGCGCAGCATTACGGTCCTATACGATTAATGCAATCAGGGACTCTGGATGCCGCCAATGCAGGGGCTGCCAATTCCCTTTACTCGGCCTGTTATCAGGGGATTGCTTCAACGAATGTATTTCTGAAAAACTATCCCAGGGCAGGTCTGGCAGATAATATTGGAAGAGTATATGAAGCAGAAGCCCGTTTTTTGAGAGCATTTTTTTACTTTGAGCTGGTGCAGCGCTGGGGTGGTGTCGTGGTTTACAGTGAGGTTCCTGACGATATAAATGACCTGAAAAAACCACGGTCTACAGAAGAGGAGGTCTATAAATTTATTCTGGATGATCTTACGTTTGCTCTTCAATACCTTCCCGATGAGGCTTATAAAAGCGGACATGCGGTGAAGGCAAGCGCTGAGGCGCTTATGGCAAGAGTTGCCCTTTTTCAGGAACGATGGGATGATGTGATCAGTTATACATCTGCTATCATAGCGAGCGGTAAATATGCGCTGGCTGAGGATCTTGAATCGCCCTTTATCAAAAGTAAAGGTCAGGGAGCAAGCCCTGAAATTATATTCTCTGTTAAATTTATAGAGACAAGAGACGGACGTCAGTCTAATGATGGGGGGCAGGAAGTGGAATTTTTCAGATGGGGAGGACTGGGTCCTACCAAGGATCTGATAGATGCCTATGAAACCAATGATCTCCGTTTAAAAAAATGGTATTATCATTCACCTGATAGAACTACTTTCACACGTGAAGACGGGTTTACGTTCCAGACTGAGTTTGTGGCAACGAACTACGGACTTATCAAATTTGCTGATATCTGGGATCCGGGACGTTTTATTCCGAGTGAAAGAGATATATTAACAGGTCATGATATTGTTCTTTTCAGACTGGCAGATGTATTTTTAATGCATGCTGAAGCACTCGCAGAGAAAGGGGGTGGTGCATCAGCCGATCCGAATGCGTTGCAGTATGTCAACCAGATCAGGGAAAGGGCAGGAGTACCTGCGTTTTCCACACTTACCAGACAGCTGATCAGGGATGAAAGAAGAAGAGAGCTTGCCTTTGAAGGGCTTCGTTATTTTGACATTGTACGCTGGAAAGCAGGTTCGGAAATAAATGGTAAGCTGATTCATAGCAATATCAACCTGAAATGGGAGGATAAATTTTATAAATGGCCGTTTTCGCAAAGTGAAATGGATATAAATACTTTATTGCAGCAAAATGATGGGTATTGAAATGTTTAACCGTATAATGAAATCTTTCTTGCTGACTATGCTGGTCTGTCTGGCTTCCGGTACCGGTCTGACAGCCCAGCCGGTACCGGAGCATAATCTTCAGTTCGGTCAGCTTGCTGCAGTTTGGGACGAGGCCATTCCGTTGGGAAACGGAACTGTGGGTGCACTGATATGGCAGAAGGATAATCAGCTGAGATTTTCACTTGACCGGGTTGATATATGGGATATGCGCCCGATGAAAGGGCTTCACAGAGAAGAGTTTTCATTTCAATGGGTACAGCAGCAGGTACTGAAAAATGATTATGAACCTGTGCAGCGTTTTTTTGATGCACCGTATGACCGGGAACCCGCTCCATCCAAAATCCCGGCAGGTGCCCTGGAATTTCAGACAGTACCAGGGGTGGCAGTGAAATCGGTGAAGCTGATTCTGGAGAATGCATTATGCGAAGTGGAATGGGAAGACGGCTCTTTGCTGAAATCTTTTGTACATGCTACGCTACCTGTCGGATGGTTCAGATTTGAAAACCGGAAAGAGGATATCGGACCATCCCTCGTCCCTCCTCCATATCAGGGTAAAACCGCTGAAGGAGGGACTGTTAATTCACTGGTTGGTGATGATTTATCGAGGCTGGGTTATAAAGACGGAAGAGTAGAACAGACCGGGAATAGCATTACCTATACACAGGAAGGCTGGGGAGGGTTCGTCTATCAGATGAATGTGCAGTGGAGGAAAATTGACAATGAGACCTGGGAAGGTGCCTGGAGTGTCTCTTCACACTATCCTGACCGGCAGTTAAGTACTAAAGCATCCGAGACGGTTGGCCGCCTGATTAGCGACGGCTTTCAAAAGCAGTTTCAGCATCATACGGAATGGTGGCAGGCTTTCTGGCAAAAGTCTGATGTGCATATCCCTGATCCTGTTCTGGAAAAACAATGGTATCTCGAAAAATATAAATTCGGCTCTACAGCCAGGGCGGGTGCTCCTCCCATTTCATTACAGGCGGTATGGACGGCTGATAACGGACGTATTCCCCCCTGGAAGGGTGATTTTCACCATGATCTGAACACGCAGCTGAGTTACTGGCCTGCCTATAGCGGGAATCATCTGGAAGAGGCAATGGGCTATCTGGACCATCTGGATGAAAATAAGGAGAATTACAAACGCTATACCCGAAGGTATTTCGGAAAGGACGGTCTGGCTGTTCCCGGTGTTACCACACTGGACGGAACTGAAATGGGAGGGTGGATTCAATATTCTCTTTCTCCGACCGTCTCGGCGTGGCTTGCCCAGCACTATTATCTCCAGTGGAGGTATAGTATGGATAAAGAATTCCTGAAAGAGCGCGCTTATCCGTGGTTTAAAGAAGTCTGTACTTTTCTCGAAGCGGTGACAGTGCTGGACGAAAAAGGCCTGAGAAAGCTTCCGATCAGTTCAAGCCCCGAAATTAATGATAATAAAATCACGGCATGGTTTTTGGAGAATACCAATTATGACCTCTCCTTAATGAAGTTTGCTTTTCAGACGGGCGCTGAGCTGGCAGGTGAGTTGGGTTACCGCTCTGAGCAGGAAAGGTGGCAGAAGCTGTTATCCGAACTGGGTGATTATGCGCTGACGGCAGAAAATGAATTAATGTTTGCACCTTCCTTGCCTTACAATGTTTCACACAGGCATTTTTCACATCTGATGGCCATTCATCCTTTAGGCCTTATCAGGTGGGAGGATGGTGAAAAAGCGCAGTCGGTTATTACCCATACGATTAGGCTGCTGGAAAAAACAGGCCCTGATTATTGGTGCGGATATTCTTATTCCTGGCTGGGTAATCTCAAAGCCCGTGCCAAAGACGGAGAAGGAGCGGCAGCAGCTTTACGTATTTTCGCGTCGGCTTTTTGCCTGCCTAACAGTTTTCATGCCAATGGCGATCAGACGAAGTCGGGGTATTCAAAATTCACTTACCGGCCATTTACGCTGGAGGGAAACTTTGCATTCGCGGCAGGTATTCAGGAAATGCTGCTACAAAGCTATGCCGGATTTATTGAAATTATGCCTGCAGTTCCGGCAGACTGGCAAAACGTAACCTTTAATAATCTGAGGGCGGAAGGTGCTTTTCTGATCAGTGCCAGAAAAGCAGACGGACAAATCAGGGAGATCACTCTTGTGGCTGAAAAAGACGGAGTAACCCAGGTGAAAATTCCGTTTGAAAAATGGGAGATCGAATCAGATTCTGAGGTTAAGGTAGTGAAATCCGAAAAAGAATTCCTGATACTTCAGTTCGGTGCCGGAAGTAAAGCAATTATTAAAAATACGGATAAATGACCATCATTTGCTGTTAACACTATTTTGCAGCCAGATTTTTCAGCAATTCCGCTGTGGCCGGATCCTCTACCCGCGGTGCTTCCGGATAAATCAGGTCTCCTTTTTTATCAATAATCATATACCGCGGGATGGTCTGTATATTGTATTTCTTAATGAAGTCCGAATTTTTATTATTCATAATCAGGTAATTATGGTGGTGGTTGCTTATGTCCTCCTTTTCACTGGCTTTTTTGAACCTGATCGTTTGTTTGTAGTACTTATGCCAATTATACTTTTCAGTTCACGGGAGTTGTATTTCTGAATTCCTTTTGCTTGCTTGTGGATTATTCTTTAAGAGTACATCC
>JBEBXQ010000170.1:0-7945 GCA_040391535.1 Telluribacter sp.
ATCATAATGGAGATCGCCATTTTCTTTATCGCCCACTGGTACCTTTCCCTGCTGATGCAGACATTTTTCCTGCACCGGTACGCAGCTCATAAAATGTTTACAATGAACCCTTTCTGGGAAAAAGTTTTTTATACCTTAACCTGGGTTTTTCAGGGATCATCTTATCTGAGTCCCTATGCGTATGGAGTCATGCATCGGTTGCACCATGCACATGCCGACACCGAAGACGACCCGCACTCGCCCAGCTTTTCGAGCAGCCTGTTTGATATGATGTGGAAGACCAAAAACTATTATAATACGATTCTTCACCGTCGGGACACTATTGATGCCCGGTTTAAAAAAGGCGTCCCTCACTGGCCGCTGATGGAACGGATAGGTGATTCATGGATTTCGCGTATTGGCTGGAGCTTGTTCTATATTGCGTTTTATGTACAGTTTGCCACATCGTGGTGGATGTTCCTGTTACTTCCGGTTCACTTTCTGATGGGCCCGGTGCATGGCGCCATTATTAACTGGTTTGCCCATAAGTATGGCTATGTAAATTTCAAAGTCAACGATACGGCTAAGAATTTACTTCCGGTAGACCTGCTTATGATGGGAGAAGCCTATCATAATAACCATCATAAATTTGGCGGAAGGGCGAACTTCGGTATCAAATGGCATGAATTTGACCCTACTTATCCGTTAATCAGACTCCTCAATGCGGTCAGGATCATTAAACTGAAACCCAATAATGACCTGAAGTATATGTAAACATTAAAAGAGGTTGCTGCAAATCAGCAACCTCTCTTAATGGAAAATCACGAAGGTGTCACCTCCATAATTTCAAATTTCCTTACACCGGCAGGCATCTTCCATTCTACAATATTTCCTTTCTGCAAACCAATCAACGCTGTACCCATAGGCGTAAGGATGGAAATTTTCTGTTGCTTCATATCCGCTTCAGCAGGCATTACAATGACGAACGCCATTTCACGGCCACTTGCAAGTTCCTTTACAATTACTTTAGACCCCAGTCTTACCACATCAGCAGGCAGTTTATCGTCTTTTACGACCTTGGCCCTTTTCAGCTCAAACGCCAGTGACATTTCGTCCTTGACCGATTGATTTTCGATAAATTGTTTTAATACTTTCAAATCCCCTTCTGAAATAGTAACGGGATTTTTCACTTCACCAGTTGCTATCATAACAATCTTAGCTTTAATGATTAATAAAAAGAAAAAATTTCATTTGCGCCTTTTAAAGACCCAAACTGAAAAACCAATAAATTACAATGGATTTTTACCCCCAGATGCTTTGTTTATATCAGAGCTATCCGGGGCGGATTAAAAAAGTCTTTATTTCGGCAAACAATATACGTACCGAAAGGAGACGACTTTGATTTTGATAACAGCACAGGCATACCAACTCCGGCAAACTGCCCGGCAAATGAGCCGGAGAGCTGTTTTTGTTGCGATATGTGATTGCGGACTGTTTCCATTATTTAAAAACGACTAACCAGACGTTTTGTGATTCAAGAAGGTAAAAATATAAAATTTTCATCTCATTTCCTATCCGGATAATGGAATGGCAAAAAACCAGTATCTTTTTCATTCCGGAAGTACCCTCCGTACTTTCCCGGAAGTACGGACATTCATCTGATTAATTCAAACACCTGAAATCTGAAACTTATGTGGTGGGTATACGCTTTATTATCAGCACTTTTCGCATCTCTGACAGCCATTTTCGCAAAAATGGGTGTAGACAATACGAATTCCGATCTGGCTACAGGTATCCGTACCATAGTCATTCTGGTCCTGGTCTGGAGTATCATTCTGTTTAAGGGTGAAATCAGGGAAGTCCAGGCCGTTTCAAAACAGAGCCTGTTTTTCCTGATTATATCCGGAATAGCAACCGGTTTATCATGGCTTTTCTATTTCAAAGCGCTCCAGATCGGAAACGTCTCACAGGTAGCCCCGGTAGACAAATTAAGTGTCGCCCTGACGATTCTGCTGGCTGCCCTTTTTCTTGGAGAAAGCCTCGACTGGAAAACCATTACAGGTGCCCTGCTGATTATTGCCGGGACATTTGTTCTGATTGGCAAATAACCGGTATGCCCGATCGGGACCGCTGCTATAGGTCATGATACAAATTGCTCAGCGCACTTTCCAGATCCGGGTACAGGAACGGATAACGTGCTTTCTGCAATCTTCCCGGTACTGCATAATTATCCGATAGCGCCAGCTCTCCGTTGGTGCCCAATAACCAGGCGCCAATCCTGACAGCCAATGCCGGCGCTGGTATTCCAAACGCCATACCTAACGTTTTCCGTAATTGCCTCATAAAAGCGGCATTCATCACCGTTTCAGGGCTTGAAGCGTGTATGATACCTGCAATTTCAGGGTTTTGTACAGCATGGTCAAAAATGCGAATCAGGTCAAGGTGATGAATCCAGGGGAAATACTGCTTACCGTTTCCCATTTTACCGCCCAACCCCATCCTGACCAGCAACTCCAATGGTTGCAGAAAACCCTGGCCTTTCTTTAACACCAAAGCTATTCTGAGAAAAACCTTTCGGGTATAAGGTGTTTCAGCCTCAAGGAAAGCCTCCTCCCATAAACGGGCCACATCTGCCGAAAAATTAGTCCCCAATGCCGCGTTTTCGTCTTTCGGAAACCGCTCTGTTCCTGAAAACACCCCCACTCCACCAGCATTAATCCATACCCTGGGAGGAGATTTGCTTTGATGTATGGCCTTCCCGATCAGCACTGTAGAATTCACGCGTGAATCAATAATCTCCTTTTTATTTTTATTTGTCGGCCTGCAATTCACTGATTTACCGGACAGATTGATCACCGCCTCACAACCTTCTATTTCAGAGACCCAGCTGCCCATGTTTTTACCATCCCATTTCACAAACCGGACTCCCGGAACATGCAGCCGGGCATCACGTGTCAGCACCACGACCTCGTAATTTTCCCTACGGTAATAATCCACCAGTAATTGTCCTATAAATCCCGAACCACCCGCAATAACTATTTTAGGTTTCATAACAATGGTAATCAGCGGTTAAACCGGTTTTATCAAAAACTTATTGAATTCCAGGATACAGCGATTACTTACCCGGCACATCAGCCACACAACGAAAGCCGAGATTATTGCTGCCGCTACTCATTTCACCTTTCCCCCTGCTCCCCGCCTTATAACGGATACAATACTGGTCACTGCATAAGAAAGACCCTCCCCTCTGCACATACTTAACAGCCCCCGGCTCATCCGGGTCATAACTGTCAGTAGGGCCAGCCGGATTTTCTTTAGGACTGTTCCTGTAATAATCCGGGCGGTACAAATCAGCGCACCATTCCCATACATTCCCATCCATATCATAAATTCCCAACGGATTAGCCACAAAACTTCCTACCGGGGCCGCAAAATCATATCCGTCCTCCCGGGTATTCCCTTCCGGAAAATTCCCCTGAAAAATATTAGCCTGCCATTTCCCTTCCGGCTTCAGTTCGGTTCCCCAATAATAAGGAGTCATATCCTTTTTACCTGCCCGCGCGGCAAACTCCCACTCCGCTTCGGTAGGGAGGCGTTTCCCGGCCCACTGCGCATAGGCAGATGCATCTTCAAACGAAACATGTACTACAGGATGGTTTTCCCGCCCTTCAATCGTTGACTCAGGACCTTCGGGATGCTTCCAGCTCGCACCATTCACATACTCCCACCATTGAAGCGGATTATCAAGACTTACCCGCTGAGCTGGCGGAGAAAAAACGGCCGAGCCAGGTACCAGCTTATCAACCGGAACACCTGGAAAATCAGCAGGATTCAACGGCCTTTCAGCCACCGTTTGATAACCGGTAGCTTCTACAAACCTGGCAAATGCAGCATTGGTAACCTCATGTTTATCCATCCAGAAACCCTTAATATGAACTTCATGGATAGGCCTTGAGTCCGAAAATTCATCGGATCCCATCAGAAAAGCACCACCACTCACCCACACCATACCGGTTGTGTCAGCTATCTGATGCACCACCGATGGTGTGGAATCTGACCCGGACTCATTGGTTTCCGCAGAGGTGGAGCAGCCCCAGAGCAAGGTCAGGGCACTCAGTATTATCCCGTTTTTTAATACTATGTTTTTCAGCATTGATTTATTACAGATAAAAATTTCATTCCCGATTTGTAAACTCTACAAATTTAATAGACAAATAAACAAGACAACCTTGGTATTTCCAAGCTATAAAGATCAAAAATCCTTAACAAGGCTTTTTAACACTTGTTAAACCCATTTACTTCTTTATCTTTGTACTGTTGCACGGGGTGCCGTTATGGATTAATGGCTGAGATAATACCCGCAAACCTGATCTGGATAATGCCAGCGTAGGAAATGCAAAACAATTACTGGAGCATTTTTGCACTTCTGATCGTTTGGCTGTTCCGGACGATTTTTTCATTTCAAAACAATGCAAAATGTATCCTGAACAGAACAAATTTGACCTTGTCACCCAAAATCTTACCAACTGGCAAGGGCGTAAAGAATGGTTTTTCAACCGTGAACATACCGATACCTACGAACTTTGGTATGAAGGCCGTTACAAAAGGGCCGAAATTTACCAGAAAAAAATTATAGGCGATCTTGTCAAAAAAGATACCAGAGTTAAAACCCTGCTGGAATTCGGTTGCGGAACTACCCGTTTTACCCGCTGGTGGCATGAGATCGGCATAGAAGCTTCCGGCGGTGACATATCCCCCTTTATGCTCGGACAGGGAGTGCATTTATTCAAAGGCGATCTGGTTCTCGCAGATTCTCATTATATGCCTTTTAAAGACCACACTTTTGACCTCCTTGCTTTCATTACGACTTTTGAATATTACAGGGACCCGGTAAAGGTGATCCGGGAGTCGGTGCGAGTGGCTAAATATGGTATTGTATTCGGAATGATGAACCGCAATTCCCCTAAGTTTATCCGGAGGAGAGTGCAGCAGTTTTTCGGTAAAAACCCTTTTTATGTAACAGCCAGTTTTTATACACCCGAATCCCTGATCAAAGTAATAGATGAGGCACTGAAAGGTCGGGAGTATACCATTGAGTGGACAACCACAGGGCTTCCCTCCTGGTTTCCGGTGCAGCAATGGGGGCTTCCGTATGGCGACTTCTTCGGATTACATGTAAAAATGACAGATGTCGAATAGCTGATTCCGGAGTTAGCTTCTTTGCTTCATTTTATATCATTTCAATGTATACCGACAGTTCAGTATGTCACCAGAAAACAAGCCTATGATGAACGATAATAAAGCCGGAAAACTTTCGGGGGATTTGTGCAGGCAGTCATTTCTTACCAAAAACGGTGCAAACAGGTCTGAGGTCATTACGGGGCCGGCCTATGGGGTTGATGTTGCGATTGTAGCACTACCCGGCGGACTCGGGATGGCCATGACCAGCGATCCGTTAAGTCTGATTCCGACACTGGGTTTACAGGAATCTGCATGGCTGTCAGTACACCTTATGGCCAATGACATGGCTACGACAGGCCATGCTCCTATGTATGCACAGTTTGTGCTTAATCTGCCCACGACATTATCAGATCAGGATTTTGCCGTTTACTGGGATTACATCGATAAATACTGCAAACAGTTAGGAGTGTCTATCACAGGCGGCCATTCAGGAAAGATTGAAGGACAGAACTCAACCATCGCCGGAGGCGGAACCATGATCACGGTTGCGCCCATCGATACTTTACTGACCAGTAACAAAGCCGGTGAGGGCGATGTCCTGATAGTAGCGGGTGAGGCTGCCATTGTCTCTACCGCCATCCTTTCCAGAAGTTTCCCTGAAACTGTCAGAAACAGGGTTGGAAGCGAACTCTGGCACAAAGGCTGTGAACTTTTCTACCAGACCTCGTCGCTTAAAGCAGCATTAGCAGCTGTAGGCGACTCTCAAAACCAGGTAACCGCCATGCATGACGTGACGGAATGTGGTGTTTTGGGTGCTGTTTATGAAATGGCTGTTGCATCCGGTAATGGTGTTACTGTCAACAAAAGTGCCATTCCGAGCGGATCTGCGCAACGCGAAATTATGCGGATATTTGAGATTGACCCGCTGTATTGTGTTGGTGCAGGATCAACGATTATAGCCGTAAAGAACCATGCAGTGGACGATGTTCTGTACAGATTGCGACAACAAGGGATTATTGCATCGGTAGCCGGCATTTTCACGGCTGCCTCAGAGGGCCGCAATCTGGTTGAAAACGAAAAGAAAATTCCGTTAACAATTCCTGCGACCGATCCTTACTGGAGTGCTTTTTTCAGCGCCTTCGCAGCTGGAAAAAAGTAAAAGGTTGGAGAAACTCATTTTCCAGCCCTGAAAGAAAAGACAACTGTTTCAAATATTGTCCGTTTAGTTTTTAAGAATAATGCAAGCAAAAAAATATACTATAGCAGGAGGTATTTACCTGGTAATTGATCCGGCGATGGAAAGTAGCTTTCTGTTTCATCAATTACAAAAGGCATTGACCAGTAACAAAATAACGGTAGTTCAGATCTGGAACCACTGGAAGAACGTTCCTGATAAACCTGCGGTGATAGAAAAAATATGTGAGATGGTACATGGTTATCAGATTCCGGTAATGATGAACGCAGACTGGGAATTACTGAAAGTGTTTCCGCTGGATGGCGTTCATTTTGACGCACAACCTGATGATCTTGATCTTATCAGAAGTAGTATAGGCAGGCCATTTCTTACCGGAGTTACGGTTTCAAACCATCTTGACCTCGTGAAATGGGCTGATGCTCAGCAAATGGATTATATTTCCTTCTGCTCGGTTTTCCCCTCTTCCTCCGCAGGAAGCTGCGAGCTTGTCTCAACACAGACTTTACAGAAAGCCAGACAATTAACCCCACTGCCCATCTTTGTTTCAGGAGGAATAACACCGGAAAATCTGCATCAATTACCTGCCGATGCCTTCGACGGTATTGCGGTTATATCCGGCATTATGAAGCAATCAGCACCCGAAACCAGCGCAAACAACTATTACAAAGCACTTAGTGAAATTAAATTATCAAATGAATAAATGTCCGTAACATGAAAGCATCCTTATTAAATAAACTTTGCTGTCCGGTTGACAAAAAAGATCTGCACCTTTCTGTTTTCCTGAAAACCCCGGAAGATGATATTATAGAAGGACTATTGAGCTGCCCCGCATGCCAGCGGTATTATCCCATTATATATGGTATACCCGTTATGACACCTGACGAATACCGTCAAAAATCACTGGAAGCACCGGTACTCGAAAAGTGGGGACTAACGGCAGAGCATTCAGCCTATAAGCTACTGAAGGAATAGCATTTCATTCACTTCAGATAAATTTATATGCAGCACGGTTAACAAAACCATCCGCTTTTTTGTTGGGAGTAGAGATACTTATTCAACAATCGCTAAAATAATGGCCAATTTTTCTGAATTAATTAAATCCAACAAACCCGTACTGGTCGATTTCTATACCGTCTGGTGCGGGCCATGTAAAACTTTAAAGCCCATTTTAGAAACCGTTAAAGAAAAAATGGGTAACGAGGCTACGATACTCAACATTGACCTTGACAAGAATCTGGCTGCTGCACGTAAATATCAGATCACAAGTGTACCCACTTTAATTCTGTTCAAAAACGGCAAAGTTGCCTGGCGCAAAACCGGAGTAGTACCGGCGGAAGATATTGAAAAAGCAATAAAGAAACACAGCTGATTTCTGTAAGCACCTGTTTGTAAGGAGACTATATTTTTTGTCAAAAAAATATTCAAAACCAGCTCTTGTGAGACAGGGTCATTTTTTGGAAATAATAACACAAAACACTACCTTTGCACTCCATTCAAACAGAGAGGTGTCCGAGTGGTTGAAGGAGCACGCCTGGAAAGTGTGTATACGGGTAACCGTATCGAGAGTTCGAATCTCTTCCTCTCTGCAAA
>JBEBXQ010000171.1:0-7868 GCA_040391535.1 Telluribacter sp.
TTTTCATATTGTCACTACGCCGGTTAAGTGGTTTTTCTATAATTATAGATCGCATAGCCATTTAGAATGACAGCAAATACCGTCAGATAACCCAATTCATTTCTTAATTCATATAATCCGCTGCCTTTCAGAATGATCAGGCGTACGACTTTAATAAAATGCGTAACGGGGGTCAGATTGGATATCGTTTTTGCCCAGTCCGGCATACTGTCGATACTGGTAAACAAGCCACTCATGAGTATAAAAATCATCACGAAGAAATAGGCTATAAACATGGCCTGCAGCTGTGTTTCAGCGAACGTGGAGATCAGTAAGCCTAAACCCAGTACGGCTATAAGGTAAACGGCTGCGAATAGATATAAAACCAATAGATTGCCTTTGGGGTATATACCGTAGATTACATACATAACCGTAAGCCCGATTGAAAAGACAATCATTCCGACTATCCAGAAAGGAATAAGTTTCCCAAGTATAAACTGCCACTTTTTTATGGGTGTCACATTGATTTGTTCGATGGTTCCGATTTCCTTTTCCTTTACGATGTTTAATGCAGCGAGGAAGCTCCCGATCATGGTAAGCAACAGTACCAGTATTCCGGGGACCATATAATATTTGAATTCGGCTCGTGGATTGTACCAGTTGGAACTTGCAACGGAAATTTTTGCAGGAGGTAAGCTTATTTCCCTGCCGGCCAGTTTTACCCTGACATCAAGATCATTGTTGAAATCTGAAATAACCGAAACCAGATAGGCTCCTCCAATGGAGGCTTTGGTGCCATTAATGCCATCCACAGACAGATTCACTTTCTGGCTGCCTTCACGCACCAGGTTTCTTTCAAAGCCGGAAGGGATCTCCAGGATCAGATCAGCCGTACCATATTCTATCATTTTCAACCCTTCCTGATAAGAACCCGGGTTACCCGCCAGATGGAAATACCCTGAAGATGTAATTTTGTTAACCAGTTTTTGCGAATAGGTACTGTGATCCTGATCTACATAGGCGACGTTCACTTTTTTAACTTCGAAGTCGGCTGTTAACGGCAGAATGATAAGCTGCATGGTAGGCACCATAAACATCATCGCCAGAATGGTTTTATCTCTGAAAATCTGACGAAATTCTTTCTGTAAAATAAATAGCAGAATATTCATGATAACCTGATTTTAAAGATTCGCAAAGCAAGTGTTAATAAAGCAGAGGTCATGACCAGCAGGATGACCGTTTCTTTCCATACATAGCTGAAGCCAAGCCCTTTCAGCATCACAGCTTTGATGATACTGTAGTAGTATCTGGAGGGAACGATATAGGAAATCACCTGAAATATTTCAGGCATGTTTTCTAACGGAAACATGAAGCCGGTAAGCAGCAACGTCGGCAGCATCATACCCATCATGGAGACCAGCATCGCGGTTTGCTGAGAGGCTGTAATATTTGAAATAAGTAAACCTAACGACAGACAGGTGATGATAAATAATATGCTCTCGGCAAATATTAACACCAGATTGCCCTTTATGGTGATATCAAGCAGATAAACGGATAACAGGAGAATGATGATAAAGTTGATGAGTGAAAGTACAAGATAAGGTATTGCCTTGGCAATCAGCACCATGATCGGTTTGAAGGGGGATACCAGGAGAATTTCCATTGTACCCATTTCCTTTTCCCGTACGATGGCTACAGAGGTTAATGTAGTGCTTACAATCATAAAAATTAAGGCAATAACTCCGGGGATGAAATTCAGAGAACCGTTTTGCTCTTCATTGTAAAGTAACCTTATCTCAGGAATGATCCGGTAGGAAAGTCCGGCAGCCGGATTAAGCTCCTGCTGATAATTACTGATCATCGTAGTCAGGTAATTGGTTACTGTAGCAGCCGTGTTCGGGTCTGACGCATCTGCAATGATCTGAACCTGTGCACCCTCTTTAGTATAAAGATCGGCCCCGAAATTGGCCGGAATCAACAGGGCACATTTTATTTCTCCTTCTTTAAACCGCAGTTCGATATCCTGGTAGTTCAGAACCGGTTTTCTAATACTGAAATAGGCGTTGGATTGTATTCTGGAAATAATCTGCTGTGATTGTACATCCTTAGCGTTGTCCAGAACCGCGATACCGATATTCTTTACCTCGCTGCTTAAGGCGTATCCGAAAAGAATGATTTGCACAAAGGGCATTCCAAAAAGGATGAGCAGCGTACGTTTGTCTCTGAATACATGGTAAAACTCTTTGCGTATAAAAGCCAGTAACTGTTTCATAATGGATTGTTGGCTAAGGGCTGTCAGCTGACCGCTTTAAGAAAACCGGGTATCATTTTTATTGCACGCGCCGGAAGGAGTTCCGGTTCGTCCATACCGTTTTCTGTCAGCCCCCATTTCTTTTTTAAGATAAAACAGGTTTGAAGTTCAGAGACTGACTCCAAAGCAATCTGAAGAAAGCGGGCACAATCGTTACCTGACTGCTTTGTTTGTAATTCCTGATCATTTTTCATTTCTGTTGTTTTTAAGTTTTTTGCCGGTTCCTAGCTATCAGATCTTTTTGCTCCTCTGGCCAGTTGATAAAAAACATCGTCCATAGAGTCTGTCCGGAATTGTGCTTTC
This sequence comes from Telluribacter sp., assembly GCA_040391535.1. GTDB lineage: Bacteria > Bacteroidota > Bacteroidia > Cytophagales > Spirosomataceae > JBEBXQ01. Next base: position 2,594 of record JBEBXQ010000171.1, read on the forward strand.
AGGGTGGCAGGCTTATCCAGCGCTTCGATACGTCCGTCTACCATTATACTGATACGGTCACAGTACTCGGCTTCGTCCATATAATGTGTGGTGACAAAAACGGTAATTCCGCTTGCCGCTGCGCCATAAATCATATCCCAGAACTGCCGCCTGGTCACAGGGTCTACACCTCCTGTGGGTTCATCCAGAAAAACGATTCTGGGCCGGTGGAAAACAGCTACGGAAAAAGCAAGCTTTTGTTTCCAGCCTAAAGGAAGCTCACCAACAAGCTTCCGGGCTTCTTTTTCCAACCCCAATGTTGATATCAGTTCAGTACTGCGGTGTTTTATTTCAGGCCTCGGGAGTCCGTATACACCACCATAGAATTCAATATTTTCCAGGATTGTAAGATTATCATACAGGGAGAACTTCTGGCTCATGTAGCCGATATTCTTTTTGATCTGTTCCTGCTGCCTGTATACATCAAAACCTGCCACCGTTGCCTTACCTGAGGTCGGGAAAGAAAGCCCGCAGAGGATGCGCATAGCGGTCGTTTTCCCGGCACCGTTTGCACCAAGGAAACCAAATATTTCTCCCTGGTATACGTCAAAAGTAATATTGTCGACGGCTTTAAAGTCTCCGAACTGTTTGGTTAAAGCGTCACATTCGATTACTGTATTTTCCATAGGGTCAGCGTTTAGCTTTATTTATTGTCGGCTTGTTCCTCCATCATACGGATAAAGCTGTCTTCTATGGAAGGAGCCAGTTTCACAACCTCAAATCCGTCAACCGGATATTTGTCAGCAATTCTTCTGACGTCAGATTCCTGACTGTTTTCAGCAAAGAGCGTGATGTGCAGGTATTCTCCAAAAGCATAACAGCTTTCCACCTCTTCATCTGCACGTAATTGCTGTAACAACCGGTAAATATTACCGGCCTTAACCGCAAATAATGGTTTCGGGTAACTTTTTAAAATAGCTGACGGTGTATCGACGGACATGATCTTTCCATTCTGGATAAGGGCTATACGGTCGCATAAGGATGCTTCATCCATGTAAGGTGTGGAAACGACAATCGTGATGTGCTGCTTTTTCAGCTTTCCCAACATCTCCCAAAACTCTTTACGTGAAACCACATCAACCCCTGTAGTAGGTTCATCCAGAAACAGGATCTCCGGCTTATGAATCAATGCGCAGCATAATGCCAGTTTTTGTTTCATACCGCCAGACAGTTTTCCTGCCCTTCGGTTACTGAAAGGCCTGATCTGTTCGTAGATATCTTTAATCAGATCATAATTCTGCTGAATGGTAGTACCGAAAACAGTCGCAAAAAAAGTCAGGTTTTCATTGACGGTTAAGTCCTGATACAGTGAAAAACGTCCGGGCATATAGCCGACGTTATTCCGCAGGGTCTGATAATCTTTTACGACATCAAGGCCTTCCACCGTTGCCGATCCGCTGTCTGCCAGTAACAGCGTAGTCAGAATCCGGAATATGGACGTTTTACCGGCACCATCCGGACCAATTAAGCCAAAGAGCTCTCCTTTCTGTACTTCAAAGGAAACATCATCAACAGCTTTGATATCCCCGTAGCTCTTGGATATGTTCTTTACAATTACTGAGTTCATTGCGTTATTGCTTTGACCATACAACCTCTCCGTACATTCCGATTTTTAAATAACCGTCATTTTTCACCCTGACTTTAATGGCATAAACAAGGTTGGCTCTTTCCTCTTTAGTCTGAATCGTTTTAGGTGAAAATTCTGATTTGTCTGAGATCCAGATAATATTTCCCGGATATTCTTTATAGTTGTCCTCACCGTTGTCTATCCTTACCACCACGGGTTGGCCTGATCGGATCTGAGAAAGCTGAGAACCCGTGATATAGGCCCTCAGGTTAAGGGTATCCGTATTTGCAATTTTATATAATGGTTTACCTGTAACCTGCATTTCGCCTTTCAGCGTATAGTTGGTCAGTACAATACCGGAGACGGGATTGATGATCCGGCCTCTGTTGATTTGTTCCTGGAGCTGGTCTGCGGCTTTTTCCAGGGGCACTTTTTCACTAAGGATGCTGCGGTTCTGCGAATTCGTATGGTATGTATTTAAATTGATCTGCTGTTCTGTTACTGCAATTTGTTTTTGTAGCTGTTCTATCAAGGCATTGAGGTCATCAAGTTGCTTTTTTGTGGCCGCATCTGCTTTAACCAGATTTTCGGTACGGGTTTTTTCCCGCATTTGCCAGGCCAGCTGAGATTGCTGCACTTCAAGCTGACGGCGCACTAATTCAACCTGAACCCGGGGTGTCATGGTTTTTTCTTTTAAAGCAGTAATGCTGGCTTCGGTTTGCTGTTTTTGTAATTCAATAATCCGGACATCAATCTCCCCCACATGGTCACCCGCGTTTAAATGGTCTCCTTCCTTAACACTATAGGAAAGTAAAATACCATTTTGTTGTGCTGATACAATTACTTCATCTGCTTCAAAATGCCCTGACGCGTCAAAATTATCTTCCTGCCTGCAAGCGTTCAGCATCAGTGCTGCCGAAATCAATACTATTAATTTTCTCATATCGCTCCTTTGGGTTTTAATTGCCGGTAATGAACTTTTGGTTATACTTGGATTGCAGCAGCTGAATTTCGTGCACTATTTTAAGCTGGCGTGCCTGATGCTCAGCATTGGCCTTTTGGATGTATTCATGTGTAGTAATGACTCCGTTGCCCAATTGAGCTTCAGCCGATTTTGTCACAGCACTGCGAAGGGCAATGATTTCCTCATCCTGTTGTATGAGTCCGGTATATTTTTTTACGTGCTCACTTTGCTGAACCAATTCAAGGTTGGTATTAAATAAAAATGTTGCTTTATCGGTATCAACAGATTGCTGATTAAGTGAAATTGTATTTTTCCTGTTTGATAAAGTGTAAAGACTTCCAAGGTTCCAGTTAAATCTGACACCGGCAACATACCATGGGCCAAATCTGTTTTCGATAATATTCAGTGTCGGCCTGCCATAGGCGCCCTGAATAAATGCACTGACCTGCGGAAGATAATCAGCGCTCAGTTGCTTTTTCTGCAAATCAAATATCGATTTTTGTAAATCAAAGGCATGTAATTCCGGTCGGTTGATTGTACTTTCAATAGATTCGACGACAGGTATCTCTAACTGCGAGACATCGGATAATTCCTTATCGATAAACAGAGAAAGCATTTTAAGGAACCCCGACAGATTGGATTTATATTCAATCGCGGCCATGTCTGTTTTAACAATTTCAGCTTTCAGTTCATCAAGGCTACTCCTGAAAGCAACCCCGTTTTCAAGTGCAGATTCCATTTTCTGAATCTGCGTTTTCAGGTTCGATTTTGCCAGGTCATTTTGTTTTAACTGGGCATCCATTAGTAATGCAGAAAAGTAAAGGTTATTGATTCTGCTGTTGACAGCGTAAAGACCGGCCTCCAGTTGCTGCTCCTGCAATTGGCTGCCTGCATGGATAATTTCCTTCTGGTTACGGGTATAACCACCGTCGTAAAGCAGCTGATTTACTTCCCCTTGTATTCTGTACTGATCTTTACTGATGGAGGGCAGTGCTATGTCAAATGGCAGGGACGCCATCGCATCCGCGAAATTGACGGTCTGGGACTGATAAGTAGCTTGTCCGGAAAACTGTACCTGAGGAAGAAATCTTTTGCTGATATTCTGTAATTCATACGCACCGGTATTGGCGATCAGGTTCATCTTACCGATAGCCGGATAATTCGCTTTCGCCAGCATGAAGCATTTTTCCAGAGAAACCTTTTCATGCTGGGCATTACCTTCGTAGAGTATGCCAGGCAAAAGTAAAATGGTGATGAAGTACTTAAAACCTTTAATAGCCATAGCGCTGTCAATTAAACTGTTCCTTAAAATTTTCACTCATTCTGTTCTGGTTTGAACCACGGATTTAAACACGTGATTAAACTATAGGTAAAAAAATTATGCGTCCATCATTGCTTTTATCCAGATGGGAATACGTTTTTTGCGTTCCTGCATTAATTGGTTGAAATCGGAAATATTCAGATTGTTGGCCTTCATAAGCAAAGGTTTTGCAATAAAAGGGAAAACGATCATGCCGATTAAGTTCATTAGGAAATGAAGCGGGTTGGGTTCTTTAATGATCCCTGAATCAACAGCTTCTTTGTACTGTTTACTGAATACCGAACGCGCGGTTTTGTGTCTGAGGGGTAATTTTGCTAATAATTCATTGGGATTATTGCGGAGTTCGGAAACAATAAAAGTGGGGATTTCCGGCTCCTTGATGATAAGATCTATATAACTGCTGACAATGATCTGGATTTTTGTTTCTATGCTTGTTTGCTCATCAATCAGAATTTCCAGAATGCTTTCTATAAAGGAGCTTAGTGTTTCTAAAATTATAATTTCGAACAACCTGGCTTTGCTGCGGAAATAATAATTGATCAATGCTAAATTGATGCCCGATTCTTCCGCTATATCCCTCGTACGGGTATAGGCATAGCCTTTCCTGTAAAATACAATACGGGCGGCCTCTTTGATTTTTTCTTCAGTAGTATCCGGTTTTTTCAATGCTTTGCTTTGTATCATGGGGTTATTCTCTGTTGCAAAGTAAAAATAAGAAATAAATTAATCACAGGATTAAATTGTGTGATTAATTTATGAAAAATATAATTTGTATTAATCTGAAAATGAGACTGGAAGAACCTTGAAAGGGATCGCCTGAAGTAAATTATATTAAGGCCGGTTCGGGATAAGCTTACGATCTGAAAATATTACCCGTTCAGAGTTTTATAATGGTTATCTTCTTCCTGTTTCTATCATTATCCACTTTCTATAATCATGCCACCACTTCGTGGTTATTTTTAAGTCGAAAGACTGACAGGTTGATAGAAAAAGAGGAAAGATCTGCTAATTTAACTGCGAAGCGGTGATTAACATAAAAAAGATCGGGTGGTTATTGATCTTACCATTATTAAACAAACGGACGAGAAGTGGATGAAATAGTATTCTTAGGGTTATTATTACTTGTTTTCGTTGGCCTTCCCTTAGGACTGGGGCTGTTATTCTATTTTATTCCGGTAAAGTTGGGTTTCCCGAATACAGCAAAATATTTGACAATTGTTTATAGCTTTATAGTGATAGCATCGGGCTTATTCCTTGTATTTGAAGACCTTTTTTTTTCAAAGAATGATGCTAAAAAATTAATTGAAGAACAAGGAATTTTACTGACAGATCAATTTGATTTAGTGAAAAATGAATCAATGTCCGGAATTGGTGACTATTACCA
>JBEBXQ010000172.1:0-7643 GCA_040391535.1 Telluribacter sp.
CGCAGTCCGGAAATCGGATTACCTGCTCAGGAACCCGGGCATATCAGAGGTAATCCCGGTCAGAAAGACTCCTATCTCTACTTTAATCTTACAGTACAAAGGGTCATCTGGACGAAACAAATGGCAAAAGAGAGAAAAGCAACGCGTATTACAAAAAAGAACATTCCCTAATCGGCCAGGCCTTTCGGAACCTGCAGATTCAGTCCGTATTTTTTATTGAGCAAATCAATAAAATAAGCCGCCAGCAATGGAGATTCCTTTTCCATATTCTGATGGATAAAGAAATAAATTTTCTTCAAACCCGCGTCCGTCCAGTCGCCAAGCCTTTCTACCCAATCGTCCAACCGCGTGTAATCACTGGGTACATTGGCACCGTTATACCGAATAAAGGCCGTATCGGATGTCAGCCGCATATGAAGAAGATCACGCCGGCCTGCGGTATCTGTAATGACGTGTGTAAGGTTTTTACTTTCAAGCAATTCATATAACAGTTCACTTTCCCAGCTTCCGTCGTACCACCCTTTATGCCTTAATTCAAGCGCCAGCGGAAAACCATCCGGCCAGGCCGACAGATAATCTCTGAGATCTTCCCATCTTTTAGGACCGAAATTATCCGGCAGCTGTAGAAAAAGCATTCCCAGTTTACCCTCCAGGTGCGCGATGACATCCAGAAAGCGGTCTGTTGGTTCCTGCGCATCCTTCAGCCTTTTCCAATGACTGACCGACTGATGTATTTTCGGAAAAAACCTGAAACTGTCCGGAGTTTTTTGCTTCCACTGATGCATGGTTTCTACTGAAAAATTACTGTAAAAGGTAGCATTTAATTCAATGCTGTTAAACTGCGTGGCATAATACTCCAGTTCATCCTTCACACCACGCGGATAAAAGTTTTTAAGGTCTGTCCGGTTCCATTTAGCACAACCCACATAAACGCTGAGCGGGATTTTTTCCTTATTTCCTTTTTCCAATATCAGTTTTGTTCCCAGGTGATCAGGGGGCAGGATATATTCAAAATCCTCAGGATTGTCTAATTTACCGAACTTCATAAATAAAGAGATTAAGTACAAGGATAAAGCCAAAAAGATTGTTGGTTGAAATTTAGGAAAAACTCAACCAAATAAGCCTGTTTATCAGGAAATAAATCACATATAAGACACTTCAAATTCACCATTATCTTCAGAAACCATTATTCTATCAGCTATAAAAAATCCAATAAATAAAAGTTAACCAAGAAAGGAAATTTCAGTACAAAAAGTGTAATTCAAACATTCGATCTCTAATTACCTTGTACAACAGATACCTCCATCATGGACAACATCCGATCTGGCTACAGGGTTAAATTAATCTACACTCCATTTATATTCTCAGAATATTCATATTTGCACAAACCCTCATTCTGGTAAATCTTCTATATTTGCAAAAACCTTTCTGATGATCTGATCTGTCTGAACTAAAGGTTGATTTTAATTGAATAAAAAATAAAAATCCATGAAAATTAAAAACCAGTATTTTTTTCTTACCATACCAGCTGCAACTCTAACTTTATTACAACCCAACACTTCAGAAGGACAAGTATTAAGACGACTAGAACAGAAGGTAATACAAAAAGTAGACCGTAAAGTAGATCAAACTATAGATAAAGGTTTAGATAAACTGGAAAAGACCGTGTCCGGAGATAATAAACCGGATAAAAAAACGGACGGGCAACCCGGCCAGCCCCACCCCGTTGCTACCGAACCCATTCAGGAAACAGCCAGTTCTGTATCTGCAGAACCAGCACAACCTGCCGGCACTGCAAATACAGAACTGTTTAAGCGATACGAGAAATTTGATTTTATTCCGGGAGAACATATTATCGCATTTGATGATTATTCCCAGGATCCTATCGGACAACCTCCAATGAAGTGGAATTTTGAGGGAACAGCAGAAGTTACATCCCTGATCAGTACTGAGCAAAAATGGGTCGCACTGGCCGGTGAGTACAATATCTTCTATCCGGATTTCATCAAAGTGCTTCCGGAAAACTTCACGCTTGAATTTGATGCCGCTGTAAATGCTGACTACAGTGGGTATGGAATTGCGATGTATTTTCTGAACAGGGAACCGGAAACCTATAGAAGTTCAAATCCGTTTTTAAAAAATGATTATTTGCATCCTAAGGGCTATTTACAATTAGAATTACGACCCATATCATCCAATAATGGCAGCACTGGTGACTTTTCCTATAATTTTCGGTATGAAGGCATGGAAGCTCATACAAGAAATGATAATGTCCCTGCATTTTCAAGAGATATTAACCGCAAAGTCAGAATCTCAATCTGCCGGCAGAATCAACGATTAATACTCTACGTAGACCACACCAAAGTGTGGGACTTACCTCGTGCATTTGCCTCTGGCCTGAATTATAATACCTTCATGCTTGAAACCAAGTCCAATAAGCCGTTTTATATTGGTGGATTAAGGTTAGCTGAAGGCCGACCGGACATGCGGGCCCAATTCATTAAAGACGGAACATTCAGTACATCAGGTATTCATTTTGATTTAAACTCAGCGAATGTAAAACCAGAATCCTTTGGAATATTAAAGGAAATAGCTACAGTGTTACAGTCCAGCCATGATGCTAAAATCGCTATCATCGGACATACTGATTCCGATGGAGATGAAGATTATAACCAAAAACTGTCACTCGCACGCGCCATCTCTGTAAAAAAGATGCTGGAAGAACAATTTGGTATTAATCCTGAAAATTTCCAGGTCGAAGGCAAGGGTAGTTCCGCACCGGTGGCCGATAATAACACATCAGAAGGAAAAGCCGGCAACAGAAGAGTGGAGTTTAAGAAAATCATCTGATATATGCGACTGTACCCGGAATATAAATGTCCGTTTCAGCATATTTCATTTAAGCTCAGGGAATAATCTCCTGAGCTTAAATGACAACATAATCAGTGCTTCATCAGCTTTTTTCTTTCTACAAAACTTTTTCCGGTTATTTCGACAATATACATTCCTGAGGCCAGGTTTTGACTACTTATCTGCAGGATTCCCTCCTTACTGAGCGTTCCGTTCTGAAACGAAACCATATATCCTTTCTGGTCAATTATTTTAACATAAACCTCTTCAGCAGTACCGTGATTTAATTTCAGGTATACGTCCTCTACCGTTGGGTTAGGATAAATGGTGGTTTTATCCGTATTGGCCAACAATTCTTCTGTACCTGTTACAACTTCGTAATGCGGGTTCAAAACAGAAACTTTGTTTTTCACAGGACGCCCTACTAATAAATACTTCAGGGGATAGTTAAATACAGGAATCATATTTCCTCCATCCTCTGGAGATTCGCCTAAAATACTGTTTTGATCCGTAGGTTGCCCGGTCATCCCTTTGGTGCCATCAACCCATGTAGCAACCCCATTACCGTTGTGGGAAAACCTATTATAAACAAGATAATCACCGGTTGTTAAAGGAATAAAGGGCGGTAGGGAAGTTCCTAATCCCGTCCCATCATACAGATTAATCAGGGAGTTGTTTTCAGTGATTGTACCCGTAACAGGAGCCTGGCCGTTTGCCCATGTAATGGCGTTATACTCAGCAAATTTCTTTATGCTGTTGATTACATAATTTCCATTCGTAAGAGGTAAAACAGACAGAATCGTCATATTTTCACCTGATAATGAATTTGAAGCGTTTACTGTACCGGTTGTTCCGGTACTTCCGTTACCCCACACAACAATACCATCACCTTCGTACTGAGGTAAAGTATGTGCAACATAATTCCCGTTGGTTAGCGGGTACATCGTCAGGGGAGAAAATACCCCGGAAGTAACAATGCCAACCAGAGAGTTGTCTTCTGAAACTTCTCCGGTTGAACCCTCATTACCTTTTCCCCATGTAACCGCTCCTTTCCGGTTTCCCCAACCAGGGCTACTGAATACATAATTACCGTTTGTGAGCGCTATAACACCCCCGTCACCGATTTTATCAAAGTCGTTGGTTCCCACAAAAGAGTTTTGAGCAGAAATTTCTCCCGTCACCGGCCTGCCCGCGCCCACAAAGGTCACCGCACCTCTGTTTTTATTCCAACCGGGAGAACTGACAACGACATTTCCGTTGGTAAGCCGGGTAATAGAAACCGTACCCACCGAACCCTCCGGAGCAACACCTACCAGTGAATTCTGTACTGAAACATTACCAATGGTCCCCGATTCCCCGTTTCCCCAGGTAACCGCTCCTTTTATACTGCTACTGATAACAGCATAACCGCCACTAGGAAGAGCCACCGTTCTACTCCCCGAAAGCTCGTTAACAATACTACCAACCAGCGAGTTATGCTCATTAACCTCCCCAACGGTTCCTTTCTGTCCGTCACCCCAGGTAACCGCACCTCTGCCATCATTCCAGTTGGGGCTGCGAATAACGTAGTGGCCATTGGCAAGTTCCACCAATTCCGGGCCGATCTGATCACCGGATCTGCCACCGACCAGCGAATTGGCCGCATTCACAAGCCCGGTAATACCCTTTGTCCCGTCAGCCCAGGTAACCGCACCTTTATGCTGATTCCATAACGACGACACCACCACGTAATGATGATTGCTTAAGGCATATACACCATTATTCCCTACCCTGTCGCCACTGTTTGCCCCTGTCAGAGAATTAGAAGAACTGATATAACCTGTTACAGGAGCCCGGGTATCTACAAATGTTACCGCCCCCCGTTCGTTATTCCAATTATAACTATTCACGACAGCACCGGTATTGTTTTTTAATGGAGTAATCCGTAAGCCCACCTGGTCATCGGGGCGTTCACCCACCAATGAATTGGCATTGGTTACTTCACCTTTACACGCGGCAAAATCCAATACCGTTACTGCCCCCCTGTTCTGGTTGTAAGCACTGGAAGCCATCACTATCTTTTTGTCATTCAATACCAATACCGACTGGCCTATCCTGTCACCGGCATCTGTGCCTGTGAAAGCCGTTTCACGGGTAATGGTTCCTGTCAGCGGATCCACTGCACTCTTCGCGATGACAGCTCCTCTGTTATTATTCCACCCCGGTATCCTGATCACATAATCCTTATCGGGTAGTACCTGAAGAGAAAGTGTCCCAATATCCGAAGTCTGAACTCCTACCAGAGAGGTAGATTCATTCACTTCAACCGGGGAATTTACTTTATTATCCAGCAATGTGATAGCTCCTTTCCCATTACCCCAGAACGGACTGACTACAAATAACCTATTATCGTTTAATAAAAATATACTACTACCGATACGATCATTGGATGTTTTACCTTTCAGGGTAGCAATGACTTCGAGTGTTTTCCCGTCATAAATAAAAACAGCTCCGATGTCTTCCTTACCATTCTCATCATACATTGGGTCAGTTACAGCAAAATTCCCATCTGCAAAACAAACTACCGACTGACCAAAAGATTCGCTCCCGGCTGGTCCGTTGATATGAACAACCTGAGCAGAAGCGGAGAAAAAGATACCAGACAACAGACAAACGAGGGGTAAAATGCTTTTCATTTAAAATAAAGGATGGTAGGGATTAAAGATAAGATTCAGGCTTGCTTTGCAATATAATATAATTTATGCCGGCAATTGAAAAGTCCTATAATTAATAACCTGCCTTCTATTTGGATCGGTCTTATTTTTCCTGAACTTCATTTTTATACACCATTTAACCCGGGTCAGCTCATACAGATCAGAACTCTGCTGCCCTGCTTTATTCTGGCACCAGCATCTCCAATACTCCGTTTTTCAGGTATACGCTGATGTCTCCTCCGGTATATTTGAATATCTCATCATCCACATGGATATCCGTTCCGGGTAATGAAATAATCACTTCCCGGGCTTTTAAATGAGAATAGGCAAAATCATCACCAACTCCGTTAATTCCCGATCTGATGTGCTCCAGAAGTTTATCCCGGTGGGTTTCAGAAATAAGCACGACTTCGAGTTCGCCGTCGCCCGGATCGGCATTATCAGCCAGTACCAGATTGGGCCCGATTGACCGGGTGTTCATTATTTCCACCATTAAATACTCCCCTTCATGCTTTGCTCCGTCGATCACCATAGACACCGGAAATGCTTCGTATTTTGCTGTAATCTCTTCAAGTGCCTCCAGTGCTTCCAGCAGTTTTTCCTCAATCGTTTCTGCATCTGAATCTTCCTTTTTCTGCATTTTTTTGATCAGTTTAGGAAAAATACCGGCGCCCATTCCTTCCAGAAAGAACTTCGGCTCCCCCAAACCTTCCACAAAACCAGCGTCTACTTTTCTTAAAACATTAGACGATAATGCGGCAATAGCCTCCTCAACGCACTGAGGAATCCCCAGCGTTTTGGAAAGATTATTGGCGGTACCCATCGGGATGATACCTATCGGGAACTGGCGGTCTATCAGTTTTCTGTGTAAAAGCCCTTCCGCTACACGTCTTACGGTTCCGTCCCCTCCTGCAACCAGCAAAATATCAACATCCTCATCAAAGTTTTCCCATCCTTTTTCTTTGATGGAAACATACTGACATGAGAAACCCTCTTTCTCTACCAGAGACAGCAGTTTATCCCGCCGAAGGCCTTTTTCGCCCGCTTTAGGATTGTGAAATAATACGGCAGGGATCATAAATACGAATGTTTAAATTTTAATAATCTCTATAATAAAATCATACCTGGCATTCTTTTTGCAGACCTCCTGAATAGTATTTCAACACAAATCACTCAGGTTATGAGAATTTTAGTTACTAATGATGATGGTATTTACAGTCCGGGGATAGCAGCACTTGCCAAAATCGCCGCCAGATTCGGGGAAGTAACAGTGATAGCCCCCAATGTGGAACAGTCTTCCATGGGCCATGCTATTACATCCGCACGCCCGCTTTCCTACAAGAACGTACCGTTAATTTTTGAAGGCATTGAAGCTTATAAGGTTAACGGCACTCCGGCAGATTGTGTGGCATTAGGAACCCATCTCAGAGAGAAGGTGGATCTGGTATTATCAGGTGTCAATATGGGCCCCAACCTGGGGAATGCCATGTGGCACTCCGGCACACTTGCTGCGGCAAAGCAGGCTACTTTATTTGGCATCAGGGGAATTGCCTTCAGTACGCCTACAAAAGATGCTGAGCCGGATTTTGAACTGCTTGAACCCTATATTGCAAGCACGCTCAGTCTCTTAATGGAAGAAAACGACCTGAAATTAGTAAATGTGAATCTGCCTTACCGACCTGAAGGACTCAAATGGACAAGACAATCCGTACAGTATTATGATGGTCAGATTGTACCCGGCAAAGACCCTATGGGAAGGCAGCATTATTGGTTTACGGTCAAGCCACTTGAACGCGCAGAAGTCAATTCAGACCGGTGGGCTGTAGAGAACGGATTTGTGTCGATAACACCCCTGAGGCTCGATCTGACCAGTGAAGAAGACCTGAAAAGAGTTCTTGAGAAGCATCCGCTTCATCAGGTCGTTACTCCGGAAATACCGCATTAGCAAATGCGAACTATAACAGGGTGCAGCAATATTCAAGACTTATAGTTGTTTCTCAACAGACATAAATCACAAAACTTACTTTGAAAGAATAATCTCTGGAAGACGAGAAACTGATTAAACAATACCAGGGAAGAAAATGTAGGACATAGCGGGCT
>JBEBXQ010000173.1:0-7616 GCA_040391535.1 Telluribacter sp.
CCACAACCCAAGGAAGGTTACTTTATTGAATACAAAAACGGTGAATGGGTACAAAAGCCTAAACCAAGAAAGTATTCGGCACGTGGTGTCGGGCTCAACCCGTCTCCTACCTTAAATTTTGTAGGTCCTACCTGTACTATTACTATTGCAGAGGATAACCCTATTGTAACCTTATCCGTCACTAAATCATTTGGTTCGTCTGCTGCAAATGGCGGCATTGGCCTGAACATTGCACTGGGGTTTAAGAAAGTTGGCGAAAGTGATGCAGTAAGCCCCACTTCATTTATGGGATCAGTAGGTATTAATGGCCACAGAGTCGCTCGGGGAACCCGCATTCCCATGACTTTATCCAGCTCTTATCAAACGGAATTTAAAGCCGGAGAACAATATATAGTAGGGATGGTTGCTTATTCCCTAACAAATTCCGGATCATGGAATGACAATGGAGACGGCATTATGTTCGCAGAAGTCAGTTATTAAAAGAAGCATTCAAATGAAATCAGTCATCTATCTCCTTTTACTCTTTTTCCTTGCAGGAGTCATGCCTCTTCAGGCACAAACACTTCATTACCAGGGTGTGGCACGGAATGCAACCGGTACTCCACTGGCTAATACTTCAATTGCCATCCGGCTGAGCATGAAGGATGCCCGGGAAAACGGCAATACGCTGTACACTGAAACCAAAAGTGTAAGCACCAATGGTTTCGGATTGTACAGTGTTTCTATCAATGACGGAACCGGTACCCGGACGGGTGATTTCACTGCTATTGACTGGTCACAGCAACGGTTTATCCAAACCGAAATGGACCCTGAAAACGGAACCGCGTTTTCAGATCTGGGTACAGCACCGTTACATAGTGTTTCACAGGCATTAAATGCCCTGCAGGCGGCTACGCTTAAAGGCATTCCTGAACCTAAAGAAGGATATTACATTGAATACAAAAACGGACAATGGGTACAAAAACCCAAACCTAAAAAATACACGGCTAACGGTGTTGGTTTTAATCCATCCTCTACAACAAACTTTATGGGTCCTACCTGTACAATTACGGTTGAAGAAGACAATCCGGTTATCACCATATCAACAACTAAGATCGTCGGAACCCAGGGAATAAACAGTGGAGGTGTGGGATTAAATATCTCCCTGGGCTATAAAAAAACCGGAGAAGCGATCAATGTCCCTCCAGTCTCTTTGATAGGATCCGTTTTTGTGAACGGAGTAAATATTCCCGAAAATACACGTATTCCGGTCTCGCTTTCCGGCGCATATCCAACTGAATTTAAGGCCGGAGAACAATATACGATTGGCATGATAGGATATAGCAATTCCTGGAATTCCTGGAATAATAATGGCAGCGGGTCAATTTTCGTAGAAGTTAGTTATTGAATGAAACCAAAACAGTAATAATGATGAAAACTATAGCATTGCTATTTATTCTCGGAATAACTTCTCTTCAGGCGCAGACGCTTCATTACCAGGGCGTGGCACGGAATGCGGCCGGTACTCCACTGGCTAATACTTCCATCTCCATCCGGCTGAACATTAAGGATGCGCAGGAAAACGGTAATACCCTTTACACCGAAACCAAAAGTGTAACAACCAATGGTTTTGGATTGTACAGTATTTCCATCAATGATGGTAATGGTACCCGAACGGGGAATTTTGCAGCCATCGACTGGTCACAGCAACGGTTTATCCAGACTGAAACAGACCCTGCAAACGGAACTGCGTTTACAGACCTGGGCACAGCACCGCTGCACAGTGTTCCACAGGCGTTCAATGCGCTGCAGGCAGCAACGCTTAAAGGTATTCCCGAACCCAAAGAAGGATACTTTATTGAATATCTGAACGGTGAATGGAGACAGAAACCCAAGCCTAAGGGGGCGTACCTGGTCGGGGCAGGACTCAACCCCGGCAGCGGAACAGCCCCTACTTATTTTGTGGGTGCCACACACCAGTTTGTCGTAGAGGAAGATAACCCGATTATTACCATCTCAATCACAAAAGCACTGGGTTCTACTCAATTAACGGGAGGGCTTGGTTTGATTATCTGTCTGGGTTACCGGAAAGCAGGCGAATCTGAAATTCATTATTTTGAAGAAAACGGCCCCAACGGAATGCAGAATATCCGGGTGGCGTCCGGTACCAGAGTCCCGATGACCTTATCAGGCCGGTTTAAAACCAATTTTAAGGCCGGAGATGAATATATCGTGGGCATGACCGCGTTTAGTCCCGTCGCGGCCTCCTCCTGGAACGATAACGGAACCAGCATAGGCTATGTTGAAATCAGCTATTAATAATCAGACAAACCGTTAACAAATCAGATTAAAAAATGAATTCGATAATTAAAATTATCAGCGTGCTGCTTTTGCCTGGCATATCAGGCCTTCACGCACAAACACTCAACTACCAGGGGGTGGCACGGAACGCGTCCGGCTCGCCACTGGCTAATACATCGATTGCCATCCGACTGAGCATCAAAGATGCTTTAACAGACGCCAACATTCTTTACCGGGAAACCAAAAGTGTGAATACCAACAGCTTTGGTCTCTACACCGTAGTCATCAATGATGGTACCGGAAGCTTTGAAGGAGATTTTCATGCCATTGACTGGGCTAACAGAGAACGCTTTTTACAAACGGAAATTGACCCTGCCAATGGTTCTGCGTTCAGCGACATGGGCACTACCCAGATGCACAGTGTACCGCACGCGCTGGTGGCTGATAACCTGAAAGGCATCGTCACACCCAAAGAAGGCCATATCCTCGAATACCGTGATGGCAAATGGATACAAAAGCCCAAACCAAAAGGTGGATATATCTTTGGCGTAGGTCAAAATCCCGTGACCAGCAACACTCCCCGTTTTGTAGGTCCTACTTACAAAGTTGTTGTAGAAGAGGACAATCCCATCATTACGATGTCAATATCCAAAGCAATGGGTTCCACTCTAAGTACAGGCGGACTTGGACTGAACATAGGCCTGGGTTATCAGAAAGTGGGAGAAACCACCATTCATTACTTCAAGGAAAACGGACCTATTGGCGTGAATAACATCAGAGTAGCTGGAGGGACCCGGGTACCGATAGCATTGTCGGGCAGGTTTAGAACTGACTTTAAGGCGGGCGAGGAATACATTGTCGGTATGACTGCTCACAGTATCTCATCAGGGCATACCTGGAATGACAACGGGAGTAGTATGGGCTATGTGGAGGTAAGTTACTGATCAGAGCAGATCACGTCCTGTTTCACTTTCCGCACACTTGATACACCACCTGCAACCCGATATTTTAATCGTCTATCAGCCATGGAAAAACTATTTTATGCCTCCGTCACCCTGAATGGGCTAACCGTGCTCTATTTGATCCTGACGGGTATAAAACTCGCCATCAGAGGCCAGAGTCCTGTGGGGAATGTAATGACCCTTCTATTTTCCGGAGTCTTACTGATTGCCCTGATAATTGTCAGCATCAACCTCTGGAATACGAGCCATTATCATAAAACCGCAGTCTGGATCAGTTGGGCTCCCTGGCTCGTAATCATCGTTTGCAGTATGGTGTTTATCATGCTTACAGCCGGTGAAAAATGGAATTAAAACGCTTTTCATCATCAATCATAACAATGCGCAAAACCTTTTGTTCTTTCGGTGCCGGCTCTATGGCCATGTATGCCATGCAGCGGAAAGATTTCCGCCTGTTTATTTATCGTACGTTTCAACCATCATTAATCATGAAAAAAATTATAGTACTTCTTTTAACAGGACACAGCCTGGCATTACAGGCGCAGGTTTCCAACCAGCATGCCCTTACCACAGCCGGTGGTTATCAGGGGCAGATCGGCAATTACTACTTCGAATTCAGTCTGGGTGAATTATACACCACCACCGGACAAGGCCCCGGCTTCTGGAATACTGCCGGCATTATACAACCCGTCATGAGCGAAACAGGGCTGCCTGTTACCCTGGTCAGCTTTATTGTCCTGAAATCAGAAGAGAATACGGCTATGCTCATGTGGACCACTTCCCAGGAAATGAACAGCGACCGATTTGAAATACAGCGAAGCCATAACGGACGCAACTGGACCGGTATTGGTTCGGTACCGGCAGCCGGTGAGACCAATTTCACAGACAGGTACTATACTTTTTCTGATAAAGAACCACTGGCGGGTGATAACCTGTACCGTTTAAAAATGATTGACCGCGACGGGACTTTTTCGTATAGTCATCTGCTCCATGTTCATTTTGATGTACAAATGAACATTTATCCTAATCCTGTTTCAGATCAGCTGCACATCCGGACCAGTCAATGGGATAAGGTAAAAAACGTCACCTTGCTTAATGCCGGCAGCAGCCGTGTTTATGATTCGGCCAACCGGCCGGTTTCCACTATTGAAGTGCGTCATCTGATCGCCGGTCTGTATATCATCCGTATTGAACTGGCCGATGGTATTATCCATACTCAAAAGGTAATCATCCGTCACTAACAAGACATAAAACAAACATTGAACACAGATCAAAACCACACCACTCACCGGAATGAAACCCATCATTATTTTCATGTGTATTATCGTATCCATTGCATCGTGCCGGGAAACAGAGCCTTCTCCGGATCAGTATTCAGTTACACTGGAAGCTGATTATGGTACGGCTTACCGGCTCAACATACAATTACCGGCCGGACACGATATGAATAAGGCAGGTGGCTACCCTGCAATCATTTACACAGATGCCGACTATCTCAGAAAGCATATAGTTAAGGCCGTGAAACAGATCAATCCGGATCAAAACAGTATAATGATCGGGATCAGCTATGAAAATGAGAATCTGCGGGAGACCGACTTTACGCCCACTACTACCGGAAAGGCAGGGACCGGGCAGGCAGCTAGATTCGTAGCTTTTCTTGAAAGTACCCTGCTCCCCCACCTGATCCGGAACTATGCAGTCAGTGAGCAACAGGAAGACCGGACCTATTGCGGACATTCGCTCGGAGGGCTGCTGGGAACGTATCTCTTATTTACCGAACCGCACTTATTCGGTAATTACCTTTTGATCAGTCCGGCTTTGATGTGGGACGGACAAGCCATTTTCCGGCTCGAATCACAGAACAGGCCTGCTTTACAGCAACTGAACGCACGTGTATTTCTGACGGCAGGCACACAGGAAACCGGCGGTTTTCATACCACCAGACAACACCTGGCCGGCCTTTTATCAGATTATTATCCTAATGTACAGGTGCAGACAGCCACCTACCGCAATGCGGATCACTCGGGTGTTATTGCACCGTCACTGGCTGATGGCTTAAAACTGATCTGGCAACTATGAAGCGGTTTTATTTACTGATACTTTTCACCATCTTTCTTCAGGAGGCGGTAAGCCAGGAAAAAGAGAAACGGCCTGTTATTCTTTCGGCTGGAATTTCGGCCAATCCGGGATTAATGTTCCTGCACAATGAATACGAGTTTGGTCCGGCTGTGCGTATTACTACCCCTGTTTACAAAAACTGGAATGCCGGTATGGGATTACTAACCCGAAAAGTATGGAAGGTATCCGCTGATAAAAATTACGGTTACAAGCAACACATCACCTTCCCCTACAATAATGAGACTGTATTCTTTATACAATCCGGTTACAGTACCAAAGGGCCTGAATGGATAGGGTCATTTGATGCCGTGGGAGGCATCCGTCATGAGCAATATCACGAAAAATTAATCAATCCTGAACTGGGAATAAAAGAAGAGTATAAACTCAGAGAAACCAACTTCATGTTCGGGGTATCCGTTACAGCCAGGCGCAGGATGTCCAGGCATCAGTATCTCGGTATCCATCTGATGCTACCCATCAATCGTATACCACAGGATGATATCAACCGTTATTCATTAGAGTTGGGATGGAATGTGTTATTAGATAAAAAACAAAAATGACGCAAAATCTCTCAAAATCAGGGCTATCTATTCACTGGTTCAGTCTATTAAAACTATAGATCAGTAAAC
Organism: Telluribacter sp.; assembly: GCA_040391535.1. Taxonomy (GTDB): domain Bacteria; phylum Bacteroidota; class Bacteroidia; order Cytophagales; family Spirosomataceae; genus JBEBXQ01. The sequence goes on from JBEBXQ010000173.1 coordinate 5,987, forward strand.
GCTAAAGAATGTTTAACAATAAAATACCTTTGCATTAGTAAAGTATTAATACTTTTGATTAGTCGGAATCTGAAACAAAACATCAAAATAAATAGAAATTTGTGAAAAAAGATACTACAATAAATTCTAATAAAAACGATTACTTTTTGTGGGCAATTTGTGGAATCAGTGCCCTGGCCTGTGTCGCTTTATTCTTGACAAAGGCCTATATATCGATCAGTTTTTTACCTGATATATCAGGAAGTGAAAAAAGCACGATATTTCCGATTCAGAACCTGGCCTCTTCACTTCCTGTCTATACTGATCCTGAGTACCCTAACTTTGTCCTTACCCAATACACTCCCATATACATCACCATTACAGCTCATATTCTGCACATCCTGAATATTGACCCTGAAAATGTTCACAAGGTATTTGTAACCAGCCGTTTTCTATCGTTTTCTCTTATGATATTAAGTGTTGCACTGCTATGGTTATTTCTCCGGAAAACAACCAGCCTGCTGATCGCAGTTTTAGCAAGTTGCTTTGCCTTTCAGATTTTATCGTTCTGGTACTTAACCAGTTCCCGGCCCGACAGCCTTCTGGTTTTGCTGACCGTCTTGTTTGTGATAGCCACCTATCAGGCTATCCGGCAGAATAATACAAAAAGTGTATTCTGGATCCTGGCCATTTTCATAGCTGTTACCGCTTTTTTTGTCAAACAAAGCGGCGCTATCCATTCTGTTTCACTCGGTATCTTCTGCCTGATTCAGAGAGAATACAGATTATTATTCCGGCTGGTCATTTCCGGGATTTTCTTCTTTTTAATGTATCTTCTGATTCTTCCGATCAACACACTCGAAATCTTCTTTATGAATATAGTAGGCGGCGTTGCCAATTCGACCAGCTGGCCATGGTTTTATGACTGGACTTTACAAAGGTTGCTGCTGCCGTTTGCCCCGTTGCTGGCTCTTAATCTGCTGTTTGTCAGACGTACGTTTAAAGAATCAGAAAAAAAACCGTTTCACATATTCTTATCCGTTGCCAGTATAGGTTTCTTTTTGTTCGCGACTTTAACCGCCTTTAAAATCGGTTCAGGCGTCGGGTATTTTCAGGATTACCTGGTCATAAGTATTATATTGATCTGTCATGGCATATATCAACTTGTTCTTCATAAAGTTGAGAATCCTTTCAGAACAGAATTAAGAATGTTCGCTGGCTTTTATTTAGCCATTGTAGCTGCTCATTGTTCTATCTCCGTTTTCATGACCTATACTTCCAATCCCCTGAACGGATTCAGGTATCAGTATCTGGAACAGAAAGAGATTGCCGATTTCATAAAAACAGACAAAAAACTGGACAAAAATGACCTGGTTTATATCTGTGGCGGAGACAATTACCATGGATATTATCTTACCCATTTTCTGCACAAGAATGTTCTGATGCCTTTTCCGGACATCATCTGGCTGGCCGATAAAAATGAAACTTTCCGGTTTGACAAATTCTCAGACCTGGTGACCAATAATCAGATACGATTTGTTATTGCTAAAAAAGATACAAAGCCCACTACTATTCTGGGTCATGAATTCAATAATATACAATTGATCAAATCAACGGAAGATTATGACGTATACGAATCCAGGTAATACAG
>JBEBXQ010000174.1:0-7590 GCA_040391535.1 Telluribacter sp.
TTTGTTTTTATTTTGATATTCCGGAAGAGGAGCGCAGCTGGTTTCCCCATTAATTAAGTAAACCCCCGGTAAAGCCATATGCTCTGTTTTATGGTTTTGGTTGAGTGTATGTGAAAAACAGGAGCTCTCCTTATTTTATGTTTGCGGTAACATTAAACAAAAAGCCTTCTCATATTGACTGAAAAGGCTTTGAGGTATCGAAATCGAACGGGGATTTTCAGGATGCCGAGAGTGTTTCTGTTCTTCCGATGTTCATCATCATGTAGTAATTACAATTGTGAATCAGGTATAATAAATCTTCCGGGGAGAATACTTCCTGCTGGTTTTCCGGCAAATGGATACTGTATCTGACATCATAATTCCACCAGTTTATAGTGGAGTTGATACCCATCACGGGTTGTTTCGCGGCGTTCAGTAACACAAAGTCCATGGAAAGCAGGCTGCAGGTTTTGAGTGTATATTCGTTACCGTTGAGAAGGACCGTCATGCTCATGTTCCAGTTCAGTTTTGATTGTCCTGCTATCTCATTTTCCTGTTTAAGCGCGATTTTGTGTCCGAATGCCCCGGAAATGCTGATCCGGTACACTTTGTCTGTCTGTATCTCCGCTGATTGCGAATACCATTTCGCATATACGAGTCTGCCGAGAGGGGTGTTATTTTCTGATAACTGACAGGTAAGTTTATTGCAGCTGACGTTATAGGTTTTCATAGTTCTTCAGGTTTTTATTCAGTTAGTAGCACAGGTCCGGAATTCGTTACAGAATTGGTGAGTTTTTTTTAAGATGAAAAGAAATATACACACGGTATTGATGGATGGAGATCTGTACGGTGACGACATCAGATTTCTTCTTTTAATTCATCCGATACTGATTTGATCTGCCGGGCATATTTCCCGTAAAACCTGTTTACCCAGGTATGTAGTGCCCACATCATCAGCAGTACTTCCGCAATGACAATCAAGAGCATCGCATAGAGCGTTTTGTCCGGAAAAGAATCCATCGGAATCCCTTTCTGCAGCTGGTTGCTGTAAAATTTCAGGCCTATCATAATATTGGCGAAAGGCAGGAGCAGAAAACCAAAGGACTTATAACGTTCCATGCTCAGCCGAAGCTCATAATAGAGTTCCAGCAGACTATCGCGGGTATCGGACGCGTAATTGTGCATTTGTTTATAAAACCGGTAGAAACCTATGATATAGTAGCCTGATATAACCACAAATAACGCATAGACCAGATAGTAGTAATTGTTCAGCGAAGCGTCAAGATGAAACATCATGGGATAAAAAGCCATAATGATAATCGCTGCCGTTTGTGTCCATAGTTCCGCACGCATATTTCTTTTCAGCTGGTCTACCGGATGCTTTGCTTTTCCGAGAAGAGCGGTTTGCTGAGGTATTTTCACATCTCCGGAAGGTTCCTTGTCCCATCGGGATTTCATGTCATCAAAATTCATATCCTTGTTGTTTTATGATTGATTGTAATTTTTCTTTTGTACGGTTCAGTTTTACCCGTACGTTTACTTCACTGAGTCCCAGGTTAAGTCCGGTCTCTTTATGGGACAGGCCTTCCATGAAATAAAATATCAGCGCTTTTTCCACCGGATTCAACCCTTGTACCGCTTTGTAAAAAAGCTCGAGCTGATGATCTTTCTCCTGATTGTATTCTTCCGAAGCCACGTCTGTTACTTCGTCTGAAGAAAACCTTTCAGTTCTGCTTTTTTCTTTTTTGAAGGAGGTAATGGCTGTATTGACCGCTACCCTGTACATCCAGGTTGAAAACTCACTTCCGCTCCGGAAACTGTCGTATGATTTCCATAGCTGAATGATGATCTCCTGGTGCAGATCTTCCCGGTCTTCGGCATTGTCCATATACATGCGCGCCACTTTGTGTAAGATTCCTTTGTGTTTTTCGAGCAGCGTGAGAAATTGCTGCTCTTTCGAATGGTCTGCTCCCATGTCTGATGCCGGAGTGGGTTAATTCAGAACCGGCCTGACAGTGAATCCCTTTTCCCTCAATAAACGGATTAAGCCATGTTCGCCCATCAGGTGGCCGCTGCCGACCGCAAAAAACGTACGTTCTTTCTCCATAATGGCCGGGATTTTAGCTGCCCAGTTTTTGTTTCGCTCGGTAAGCATCCATTTTTCGGCTTCTTCATTCATAAATTCCCGGTTTTTGAGTAGCTGGTCCAGTAAAGATAAGTTTTCATCGTTAAAGGCGGCAATCATTTTTTCGAACATAACGGCATATTTATCCCCGTTTTTGAGTTGTCTGATGCTTTCTTCCAGCGAATAGGCATTACCCAGAAACCGGATCTGATCGGCAACCGTTTCCAGTCCGGCGAGTGTCTTGCCATTCTGCAGCGCCAGTTTTATCAGCTCCACTTCAAACATTTTAACCTGTTCTGCCGGACATGGTATCGCTTTTTGTCCGATCAGGGAAAACAACGCCTGCTCAGTATAATTATCCACCGCATCCAGCGAGAGGTTATAGCTTTTCAGTATCTCATTCAGCTCAGTCGCCTGGGTTTCTGTAAGCGATTCGCTGAGTTTGCGGTCTGACATCATCATGCCCTGCATGGCCTTCATTTCTTTTGCATCGGAATAGTCAATTTCAAGGTATAGCTTTTCAGAATGCGCCAACGCATCCTTTATTTTGGGCTTCATCTGAAAATCCTTTTCACACATCATGTGGAAGGTACCCAAAAGGTATGACGATTGCTCAAGTCCGTTACCGCTGATTTCCCATAACAGGCTGCTTTGTTCATCCGGGGAAATGGTTCCGGCTTTGGTAGTCATGGAAAATACCAGTACTGATAAGGCTGCTGATAGTATTCTTTTTTTCATGTTGTCTGTTTTTTTTGAACTTCAGACAGTAAGTCATCAGTATTGCAGAAATGTTACAGCTTCGGTGAAATTATTTTTAATGAGGCTGGAATTTCAGCTTCAGCAGTGTTCATTATCATCTAATTAACAGAGTTTAACATGGCGGATTTTTTCATGACGCTATATTTTTATTTACTTTGAACCACTATAACAATATTAAACATCACATAATGATCCGATTATTTACAAGTATTCTTGCACTTACCTTCTGCTGGATAACCTTCCCGGAGGCTTCAGCCCAGAAGATTCAAAAGTCAAAAAAAGATCAGCTGGTCACCATTGCAACGCCGGAAGGTGATATTCAACTGATTCTTTTTGATCAGACACCTCTGCATAAGGAAAACTTCCTGAAACTGGTCAATGAAAAATTTTATGATGATCTGCTGTTTCACAGGGTGATTGAAAATTTTATGATTCAGGGTGGAGATCCTAAATCAAAAAACGCAGAAAAAGGAGCCGCGCTGGGCAATGGCGACAACGGCTATAAAATCCCGGCCGAGTTTGTGCCTGAGCTGTTCCATCAAAAAGGGGCTCTGGCCGCTGCCAGGGATAATAACCCTGAGAAAGAATCCAGCGGTTGCCAGTTTTATATTGTACAGGGGAAAGTATGGAAGCCGGAAGAGCTGACTGCACAGGCCGGGCGCGCTGCCAGAAAGCCTACAGAAGAACAGATAAAAGTGTATACTACCATCGGCGGAACGCCGCATCTTGACGGAGCCTATACGGTTTTCGGGCAAGTGATTAACGGGATGCAGGTTGTGGATAAAATTGCTAAGGTCGAAAAAGATCAGCGCGACAGACCGCTGGAAGACATAAAAATGAAGGTTTCCGTTAAAAAAATATCGAAAAAGAAAATTACCCGGAAATACGGATACCGGTTTGGATGACAGCCGGTAGTTCTATATTGTTTTGCCTAAACCCGAACCGGAGACTTCATACCCCCACCTTTTGCTTATGATCAGACAGCTCCGTTTTATCTTGATATTCTACAGGTCGTTCGGGTTGTTTACCTTTCTGTCTTCTTTTTGGGGATGGGTATATATCACACAGGGGGCTGAGGCCGGATCGTATCAGATGCTGAAGGCAATGCCCCTGTTTATCTGCTTTCTGTTGCTGTTACACCTGCTTGTCATCTGGTATCAGATGACGTTTTATCCGGGCCGGATCCTCTTCTGTTACAACCTGGGGATTTCCCGCAGGCGCCTTTTCGCGCTCACTTTTTTGCTGGATTTTCTTGTTTTTCTTACCGCAGCCATAGTATGGGAAACCATCGGAAGATAAAGGCCGCAGTATTGGAAGCAGACAGTATCTGGCTGGAATACGGCGGCAGGAAAATCCTGCAGAATATCTACATCAAAGTAGAAAAAGGAGAAATAGTGGCATTGCTGGGCAGGAACGGAACAGGGAAATCCTCGCTGATGCAGATGATTTTTGGCAGCCTGCGCGGACAGCATCAATCGGTCAGGATTGACGGGAAGTATATCAGGTATCCGTTCAAAACGAAAGGGCTCATCTGCTATGTTCCGCAGGAGCAGCTTACACCATCGGGTTTTACGGTTGCGCAATGTTTTCAACTATTCGGTACCGATCAGGATCTGGCTTTAGCGTACTTCCCTGAAATGAAAAAATGGTTGCCGGAAAAATCACGTGATTTATCGGGAGGACAGCAACGCCTGGTTGAAATCCTGATGTTGCTGCTGGGGCCGTCTGCATTTGTTTTGCTGGATGAACCCTTCTCCCAGCTGGCACCTGTTGTGGTAGAAAGGCTGAAAGCGCTTATTGTAGCTTGCAAAGAAAACAAAGGGATTCTGCTGTCAGACCACCAATATGAACCGGTGATTGAAATCAGTGACCATACCTATCTGCTGGTGCCGGTGGGCAGAAGCATGCTGCTGAAAGAAGTCAGGAAAGAGCTGGCCATATATGGGTATATAAGGGAAACGTAAGTTGCCGGATATCCACCAGGCTGGTTACAGCTAATTTATTTCCATGAATTTTTAGTATAAAAACAGGTTCTCAGCCTTATCAGAAATGACGCGTTCATTCTGGTCTTAATGTGTTCAAAACCATTTTTAAATCATGCAGAAAATAGTAAAAACAGTCATTGCAGTGTGCCTCACTGGCTGGTTATTCAGTTGTTCAAACGGGAATTCTGAAAAGGAAGAATCTGCCTCAGACAACACAGAATGGAAGATGGGTGCTGCGCTTTATTCTTTTAACCGGTTCCCGTTTGCTGAAACCCTGGCAAAAGCTGATAGCGGAAACATCAAATATGTAGAAGGTTTCTCTTTTCATAAGATGGGTGGTGAATTCGGAGACAAATCGATGGGACAGCTCAGTGAAGAGGAGATCACAAAAGTAAATCAGATGCTTTCAGCCCATGACCTTACCATGCCTTCTGTCTATTTTGGGAACGGTAAGAACCTGGAAGAATGGAAAGCGAGCTTTGAGCTGGCTAAAAAGCTGAAACTGCAATATATAGTGGCAGAGCCTGATCCTGCTCACTGGGATATGCTGGATAGTCTGGCCGGGGAATATAAGATTAAGCTGGCTATCCATGACCACGCTCAGGGAGAAAGCAAATACTGGCATCCGGATTCGGTAAAAACGGCTTTACTGGGGCGGCCTAATTTTGGTGTATGTGCCGATGTCGGACACTGGGTAAGAAGCGGGCTTGATCCTGTGAAATGCCTTGAAGAACTCAGCGGTCATATTCTCGGAGTTCACCTGAAAGATGTGGATGAATCCGGTAATAAAAAAGCCAATAATAAAGTGGTCGGGCAAGGCGTAATCGACTTTAAAGGAATTTCGGATGAACTGAAAAATCAGAAATTCAATGGATATATTTATATAGAAAGAGAAGCCAACTGGGACAATAATCTGCCTGATGTGGTGGAAGCTATCCGTTATTTTCAGAATATTTCAAAATCAGAAAAAATAAGCAAAGCTGTGAATACTTTACAAAAACCCGGAGCCATTAAACACATGGTGATTTTTGACCTGAAACATGAAAAAGGGTCTGAAGAGGCTAAACGTTTTTTACAGGCCGGGGTAAGGATGCTGGGGCCTATACCCGGTGTGCAGGAATTTAAGGCGCTGAATCAGATCAGTCCCAAGAACGATTTTACCTATGGATTTTCGATGATTTTTGAGAACGAAGCAGCTTACGAATCTTATAACAACCATCCGGTGCATGTAGATTTTGTGGAAAATCTATGGAAAAAGGAGGTAACCCGTTTTCTGGAAATTGACTTTAATGCTTTTGAGGGAATGTAACAGAATTGTATTGCCATATTCGGACTGTACTTTCTGTAAAACCTTATAACTGCCATCCTGAACATTCTCCGGGATGGCAGTTGTGGTATATAAACATATGAATATCAGCTGGTATGAGATGATAAAAGAAAGTCTCTTGACCTTTTAGAGGTATATCGGTTAATTTTCAACTGAACTCAGAAATTCATTTTATCGCACAGGGAATGCTATTTTCCAAACGGTTTTTTTACTCCTCTCGGCAAAGAGAATATTTTTTCAAACGTTTGCACTGATTATATGTAAAATTATATTTTGTATATGATTGATACTATTGTATACTTGCAGGTAAAAGTACTGAATCAGATCCGATATTACTGTGCATAAAAAAAGAGTACTTGTCACGGGTTCCAACGGTTTGCTCGGACAAAAACTGATTGCTTTACTGAAAACCCGGGATGATATTGCAACCCTGGCCACCTCAAGAGGTGAGAACCGCGTGCCTTATACCGACGGGTATCAGTATTTTACGGCAGATCTTACCTCCGTAACACAGGTAACGGATTTGTTTGAAACAGCAAAGCCTTCTGTCGTCATCCACACGGCTGCCATGACGCATGCAGACGTATGCGAACGTGATAAGGAGGGATGCTGGCAAAGCAATGTGAAAGCCGTAGAATATCTGGTGAATGCCTGTGAAAAGCATTCTGTTTTTTTAATACATCTGTCCACCGATTTTATTTTTGATGGTTTATCAGGCCCTTACAGTGAGGATGATGAGCCTGCTCCGGTTAATTTCTATGGATGGAGCAAATATGCCGCCGAAAAAATAATTCAGAAATCGGCTGTCCGCTGGGCTATTGCCCGTACGGTGCTGGTGTATGGTATTGCCCATGATATGAGCAGAAGTAATCTGATCCTCTGGGCGAAAAATGCTTTGGAGCAGGGGAAAGCCATCAAAGTAGTCTCAGACCAGTTGCGCACACCTACACTGGCTGAAGACCTCGCCACAGGTTGTCTGCTTATTGCAGAAAAAGAAGAGGAAGGGGTTTTTAATATATCCGGTAGTGATGTTCTTACACCCTATGAGATGGCACTTCATACGGCCCGCTTTTATGGCCTCGATACTTCGCTGATCACCGAGGTCAATGCGGATACATTTAAGGAACCTGCACAAAGACCACTCAGAACAGGTTTTAAAATAGGTAAAGCGATCAGCGTTTTGGGTTATCATCCCCATAGTTTTTCAGAAGGCCTTGCTATAATGGCCGGCCAGACAGCGGGGAGTCACTCATTATAGATCCGGAATCAGCTTAGGATTACAATTCTTGCATTTATATAAACAGCGGAAAGTTTCAGGATAAAAGACCGGTTATTCAGTCGGATTTGATATACGTTTTTATGAGAATATCTCATGAAAAATGACTGTATGCTAAAAAAGCATTTCCGGTATCCGG
>JBEBXQ010000175.1:0-7571 GCA_040391535.1 Telluribacter sp.
TGAATCCTATCCCTCTGAAAGCGGGCATTGAAGCCGGTATCAAAGTGGCTGACCGTGTGGTAAAAGGAAAAGTACTGGATGAAACCGGCGAAGGGATGCCGGGCGTTAACATTCTTGTGAAGGGTACGCAAACGGGAACCAATACTGATCTGGACGGGTCTTTTACACTCAATGTTCCGGATGGTGGCGGTACGGTGCTGGTATTCTCGTTTGTGGGCTATCTGCCTCAGGAAGTGGTTGTGGGTTCACAGAGCACCATCAACGTTTCTTTGAAAGCGGATACCAAAGCACTGGAAGAAGTAGTAGTAGTGGGGTATGGTAGTCAGCTGAAAAGAGAAGTGACGGGATCGGTACAGACCGTGAAAAGTTCTGAATTGAAAGATATACCGGTGTCGCAGGTAACTCAGAAGCTGCAGGGTAAACTGGCTGGTGTTCAGATCAACCAGGCTACCGGAAAGCCAGGCCAGGGGATGAGTGTAAGGATACGCGGACAGGTGTCCGTGTCAGCGGGTAGTGACCCGTTATATGTAATTGACGGCTTCCCTATTACTGGCAATATTGGTGCGCTGAACCCTGATGAAATTGAAGATATTTCCATTCTGAAAGATGCTGCATCTACTTCGTTGTACGGTTCACGTGCGGCGAACGGCGTAGTACTGATTACTACAAAAAGAGCTCAGACCGGTAAAACTTCCGTGTCTTTCAGCGCTTATGCCGGGTTGCAGAAAGTACCTAAAAAAGGCCGGCTTGAAATGATGAACGCCGAGGAATTTGCACAGTTTAAAAAAGAATCTTTTGAAGATGCAGGAGATCCGGTACCTGAAGAATTTGCCAATCCTTCTTTATACAGAGGTGATAGGGATAATGACTGGTATGATGCCCTGTTGAGAACCGCGCCGATTCAGAGTTACAGTTTGTCACTTTCCTCTCATAAGGAGAATATGAGTTCTTCGGTAGTGGCTGGGGTATTCAATCAGCAGGGGGTGGTACTTAACAATGAGTATAAGCGGTATTCATTGCGTATTAATAACCGGTTTGATGTTTCCGATAAAGTAAAAATCGGTTTCAACGTTGCACCTCAGTATGTATTTGACAATACGCCACGTACCGATGGTGACCGGGGAACAGGTATTTTGTTCAATGCGCTGCATACCTGGCCGGTGATGCCTATCCGTGATGCAAACGGTGAATTGACAATGTACAATACATTCCCTGGAAGTACAGGTAATATTTTTAACTATCCGAACTGGGTAAGAGCTGCCAATGAACTTACCAATGAAAACAGGGATATAAACGTACTGGGGAATGCCTATATTCAGTATGAACCGATCAAGGGACTGCAGCTGCGCTCTTCTATTAACGTAGAATATTATAACAGGAAGTTCTTTTTCTTCAACCCGTCCACTGCTACAAACTTTATGAACGTTCCGGTACCTACCACAGCGGTAAGTACACGTCAGAGTCTCGAGAATGTGGGCTGGCTGAATGAAAACCTGGCTACTTATACCCGCAGTTTTGGTGATCATAATTTCGAAATCCTGGCTGGCTTTACCCAGCAGAGATTCCGTCAGGAGTGGATGCAGATTGAAGGTGACACCTATGCCGACGACCGTATTCCCACTGTTCAGGGTGCTTTGAACCTTCGTAGGGGCAGTTCTGTGAACGGAGTTCAGCAATGGACGCTTTCTTCCTATCTCTCACGACTGACCTATAACTATAAAGGCAGGTACCTGTTTACAGCAGCGATCCGGGCGGATGGCTCCTCCCGCTTCGGGGCAAACAACCGTTGGGGAACATTCCCGTCAGCGTCAGTAGGCTGGGTGTTGTCAGATGAGGACTTTATGGGCAGTGTTCAGAAAGTTTCTTTTGCGAAGCTGAGAGCCAGTTATGGGGTGATCGGTAATAACAATATCGGGAATTATTCACAGCATGCTTTGATATCCACTGCAAATGCAGTTTTTGGAGACCAGATCGCACAAGGAGCGTTTGTCAGTTCTCTTGCCAATCCTAATCTGGGATGGGAAACCACCAGCCAGTTTGATATGGGGCTTGATTTAGGATTATTTAATGACCGTATCCAGTTTATCTACGATTTCTATACCAAACGTACCACCAATCTGCTTTATGGGGTTCAGCTGCCTATGGAATCAGGGTTCTCAAACGTTCAGGATAATATCGGAGAACTGAAATTCTGGGGTCATGAATTTTCTATTACATCTAAAAACCTTGTAGGCGACCTGAAGTGGAATACCAACTTCAACATTTCTTTCAACCGCAATAAAGTCATGGCACTTGCTGACGGCATTGACCGTGTATATGGTACTTTCCATATTACACAGGTAGGTAAGCCGTTCGGTCAGTTCTACGGATTGGTCAAAGAAGGGCTCTATATGGATCAGGCTGAAGTGGACAATTCACCAGGCGTACCCGGCCGTTCAGTGGTGGGAGGTATCAAGTACCGTGACATAAACGGAGATAAGGTAATTACTAATGGTGGTGACCAGGATGACCGTACCATTATTGGTAATCCGTTCCCTGACTTTACCTATGGTATTACCAACTCATTGAAATATAAAAACTGGGATTTTGAAATCGTTGGTTCCGGTTCACAGGGTAATGAGCTGCTGATGCGCCATCTGTACAGTACAGCCAACCTTGACGGGGTATTCAACATGGTCCGTAAAGCCAATGACCGTGCCCGGGTACAGAAAACAGATAACGGATGGGTGATGAAAGATCCGGGAGCCGGTATTTTCGGACAGACAGCTGGTCGTGACGGTAACCTGACAGGTCTTGAAAGAGACTGGATGAGCAGCCATTTTATTTATGACGCTTCTTTCTTTACGATCAAAAATGTCACTTTGGGTTATACATTCCCGGCGGTTAACAAGTTCTTCAGCTCGGCCCGTGTGTACGGTTCGGTTCAGCAATTGTATGTATTTACCAAGTACTGGGGCGGAAATAACCCTGAAACCAGTGGTAACGGCGGTGGAAACGGAGACGGCGGTAACCTGAGCCAGGGTATCGATTTCTCTAACTATCCGGTTCCGCGTACATTTACGATCGGGGTCAACCTGAATTTCTAATACCTGTCAGCAGTTTAAAATATTAATGAACTTGAGATGAAAAAAAATATAATACTTGCAGGTGTTCTTGCGCTTCTTTCTACCGGTTGCCGGGATAGCTTTCTCACTGCCGTACCGGAAACGCAGCTAAGTACCGCCATTTTCTTTAAAACACAGGCCGATTTTGAACAGGCGGTGAATGGGGCCTATGTACCGTTAAGGACGATTTTTAATGATCGTGCCTGGAAACTGGGTGAGCTACACTCAGATAATTCCTACTATGCCCGGAATATTCTTTTCGGTGCAGTAGATGCCACTGAAAATATAGCCGACTTCGCACTGCCTGTCTCCAACGGGGTAACAGCTAATGACAATATTCTTCAGCAGTTCCGCCAGGATTATCAGATCATTTCCAGAACCAATGAAATCCTGACCCGTATTGACGGTGTGGATTTTGATGCAGCGGTAAAGGCGAACCTGAAAGGCCAGGCTTTATTCCTGCGTGCGTTTGCTTATCTGGAGCTTGCCAGGTATTTTGGAAAAGCACCTTTGCATCTGGAACCAGTGGCCGGGCGTGATGCCGCGGCACTCCCCTTATCGGACGCGGCCGCTTTGTATGCTCAGATAGAAACAGATGCGAAAGCTGCGGCAGGTTTGCTGCCGGCCAAATCAAAACAGACAGCCGGCAGGGTTACTTCAGGAACAGCTAATATGTTACTTGCAGACCTTTATATGTTTAAAAAGGACTGGCAGTCTGCCGAAGCCGTGCTGAAGACGATCGTCAACAGCGGAGAGTATTCCCTGATGCAGGATTATGAAGATGCATTCACCGAGACTTCCAGTAACAAAAATAATATTGAGTCCATTTTTGAGGTTCAGTACATGGAAGGATCTGCAGGAGTGAACGGGAATTATTTTTATCAGTTTGTTCCTACACCTATTTTAGCCGCAGAACTTGCCCCTCTTACGGGAACGTCCAACCCGCAGGGGCTGTCAGGAGAAAACAATAATATTCCTACACCGGATATTATTGCTGCCTACGAAGCGGGTGATAAAAGAAAAGAGGCTTCCATCGGCTATGTGACCCTGAGTCAGAGTCTCAGAACCAACAGCAAGGAATACCCTTATGTGAAAAAGTATGCGAAAAAGCACTCTTTGCATGGAAACACGGGACAAAACTGGCCGGTTTACCGGTATGCAGAAACCCTGTTGTTCCTGGCGGAAGCCCTGAATGAAAATGGGCAGAGTGCAGCCGCACTTCCTTATCTTAACCAGGTCAGATCACGTGCCGGGCTTGCCGCGGTGAGCACTACTGCCCAGACTGAGCTTAGGGAAATCATTTTCAAGGAAAGAAGGGTTGAGCTTGCTTTTGAAAACAAACGCTGGTTTGATATTGTGCGTACCGACCGTATCCAGGAGATTATCGTTCCTTACGGAAACCGCATCAAGGCCAATCCGCAGGCGTATTATTTTCCTCCTAATGCTAACCCGCCTTCCAACGCCTTTACAGTGCTGGATGCGCATTATCCGTTACCAGCAGTAGAAGCAGCCTTGTCTCCGCATTTTTAAGCGAAGTATCCGCTAACACCGACCCTTGTCTGACAGAACAAGGGTCGGTTTGTGATTATAGAGAAGCCTTCATTGTTAATAAAAACAGCTGTAAAGACACATTTTAAAATGTTTTATTAGTAAATCGTCAAAAAACTAACCTTTCAGTAATTAATATTTCAAACCAATTAAAGATGTATTTTAAAAAGTATTGGCAAAAAGTCCCGACAGGTTTGTGCTTGCTTGCATTGGCCGGGTTCGGAGTCGGATGCTCCGGGGATAGCAATGACGAAGTACCGTCTTCGCCCAAAACAGAAAAGATCAAACTTGCAGATGGATTCAGGGTTGAGCATCTCTACAGTCCTTCTGACCACGGAGAGGGTTCCTGGGTTGCAATGGCTTTTGATGACAAGGGAAGATTAATTACCTCTGATCAATATGGGTACCTGTACCGTATGACCATCGGTGAGATCGGTTCAAAAGATTCCCTGCAGATTGAAAAACTTTCTATCGGAGCGGATACAACCGGTGGGAAAGTACCGATGGGAGCTGCACAGGGATTATTGTATGCCTTTAACAGTCTTTATGTAGTAGTGAATGGCAAAGCGGATGATAAGATTCAGCACGGCAGTGGAGTTTACCGCCTGCAGGATACGGACGGCGATGATCAGTTTGATAAGATTACAACCCTGAAAATATTGGATGGAGGTGGAGAACACGGGCCGCACAGTATTATTTTATCTCCTGATAAGCAATCATTATATATCGTTGCAGGTAATCACACAGATCTGCCGGCAATGGATAAGTATCGTTTGCCCAATAATTGGGAGGATGATAATCTGGCTCCTCTGATTAAAGATCCCCGGGGACACGCCAATGACAGAAAAGCACCTGGCGGCTGGATCGTTCATACAGACTCGCTGGGCCAGAAATGGGAACTGATCAGTGCCGGTTACCGTAACCCGTATGATATAGCTTTTAATGAAGCAGGTGATTTATTTATTTATGATGCTGATATGGAATGGGATTTCGGACAGCCTTTCTATCGTCCGACACGGGTAAGCCACGCAACAAGCGGAGCGGAAAACGGATGGCGTACCGGTTCAGGGAAATGGCATCCTTCCTGGGAAGATAATGTGCCGGCAATTATGAATATCGGCCAGGGATCGCCTACCAACCTGATGTATCTGGATGAGGCCCGCTTCCCTGAAAAATATAAAAATACACTTCTGGCTTTTGACTGGAGTTTCGGTATTGCACATGCCTTACATCTAAAACCTGCCGGATCTACTTATGAAGCTGATCACTCAGAATTCCTTTCCGGAGCACCGCTTCCGTTGACAGATGGTGTGATTGGCCCTGACGGAGCATTGTACTTCATGACAGGTGGCCGTCGCCTGGGATCTGATCTGTACCGTGTATATCATAAGGATTACAAAAACATTGAACCGGGTTCTAACAGGGCAACACCTGTGATCACGGAAGAACATAAAATCCGTACCAGCCTTGAGAAGTATCACGGAGAGAAAGATCCTTCAGCGATCGATGCGGCCTGGGGTTACCTGAATCATAGCGACCGGTTTATTCGTTATGCGGCGCGTATTGCTGTTGAAAGCCAGCCTGTTCAGGAATGGCAGCAAAAGGCTTTGAGTGAAACCGATCAGACGCGTTTGATTTATGCCGGTCTTGCAATGGCACGTCAGGGTAATAAGGCGCAGAAAAATGCTTTGTTTGATGCATTATCCGGAATTGATTTTGATAAACTGAGCGAGTCGCAGAAAAATGATCTTTTACGTACGATTGAAGTGGCATTATTCAGATTCGGACAACCGGATGGTGCTTCGAAAGCGAAATTACTGGCTTATCTGGATCCGAAATATCCAAGCTCCAGTCCTTTACTCAACCGGGAGTTCAGTAAAATTCTGGTGAATCTCAATGCTCCTAAAGTCGTAGAACGTACACTGGCATTGATTGAGAGCAATGAGCAATTTGAAGATAAGGATAATGTACCGGTTACAGCAACGGCTGATCTGATTCACCGTAACCCTCAGTATGGCCTTGATCTGGCGGGGTTACTGGAAAAAATGCCACCTGCTCAGCAAACATTTTACGCTTATGCGTTAAGCTTGCAGAAAAGCGGATGGACTCCGGAATTGTGGAACGAATATTTTGGCTGGTTCAGAAAAGCACTGGATTTTCAGGGTGGTCGCAGTTACATCGGGTTTATTGACCGTGCCCGGAAACTGGCCCTTCAATATGTTCCCAAAGCTAAATTTGAAGAGTATAATAAGCTGTCGGGCGGTGATTTGTTGCGGGAAAGTGGCAATGATCTTGCTCCGGCATATACCCCTGCCGGGCCAGGACGTCGCTGGAAAGTAGATGAAGCTGTCAGTTTTGTGCAGGATAGCTTGCAGAACAGGGACTTTGAAAGAGGAAAGCTGATTTATTCTGCCGTTTTGTGCAGCCGTTGCCACGCAATTGGAGGGAATGGACAGGACGTTGGCCCTGATCTTACTCAGCTGGGAACACGTTTCTCTGCGAAAGATATGCTGGAAGCAATCATTGAACCGGATAAGGCTGTTTCAGATCAGTATGCTTCGACAGTGTATCAGCTGAAAGATGGAACTTCCATAGTAGGACGTCAGATGGATGAAGATGCCAGTGATTATCATGTGGCGCAGAATCCGTTTGATCCTGCCACTATCCGTAAGGTAGCCAAGAAAGACGTTTCTTCAAAGCAATATTCGACACAATCGATGATGTTGCCAGGCTTGATCAACAGTCTGAACCCGGATGAGCTCAGAGATCTGGTTGCTTATCTGATGGCTGGCGGAAATGCTGAAAATCCGATTTATAAAGAAACTGCAACTGGTAAATAAAGTATTTGATTTTGCTGTTTATGCAAAGAGGCTGTCTCATAAATGAGGCGGCCTTTTTTTATATAGGGCGGTTTGTTAA
>JBEBXQ010000176.1:0-7534 GCA_040391535.1 Telluribacter sp.
ATACAGAACTTCCCGAAAATATTGGCAAGTAAATCTTCTGTTACGATGCTTCCGGTGATCTCTCCTAAGTGATGTAAGGCCAGCCGGATGTCCTGTGCCAGGAAGTCGCCCGTAATGCCTGTGTCGAGGCCGTTGAGTACTTCTGTTAAGGCTTCACGGGTTTTGACCAGATGTTCGTAATGACGCAGATTGGTTATGACGGTGTCACTGGCTGTATGGTTCCGGGCCATGGTGATCAGATGGGACCGGAGGTTTTCGAGGCCCTGGCCGGTGGCAGCGGAGAGCTGTAACACCTCACCCCCAGCCCCTCTCCTCCCAGGAGAGGGGTGTGCTTGCTGGGTGGCTTTTAGGATACTTTTTAAAACTTCTTCTGTGTCATGGATTACTTCTCCGTTGGTGAATCGGATGATGTTGATGTTGTAGAGTTCCTTTATTTTTTCGGTTCTTGCTTCGTCGTATAGTTTTTGCTCTGGTTCGTTGTGTACGGATCCGTCTACTTCAATTCCAAGTCTACAGGCCGGACAGAAGAAATCCAGTATAAACCCTTCTTCGAGGGGATGCTGTCTTCTGAATTTCAGGTCGTTCAGCTGCCTGTCTCTCAGCAGGCTCCATAAATAGACTTCTGCGTCAGTAGCGTTTTTCCGCAACGAACGTGCGTTCTCCAGAAGCCTGTCCGGCACCTTACTTCTCAAAGATTTAAACGCCAAACTCCCTTCTTCTCCCGGGAGAGGAGCCGGGGGTGAGGTTAAATCCACTTTATTCCGTATCCATACCACCTTTTTATTCTCCGGTAATCCGGTAGCCAGTATTTCCAGTTCTTCCAGTGTTTCTTCACTGTCAAACAACATCAGGACAATATCTGCCTTTTCCATTGCTTTTCGTGAACGGTCTATACCGATCGACTCTACCACATCCGTTGTTTCACGGATACCGGCTGTATCAATAATCCGGAATTTCACGCCACCCATCACCAGCGTATCTTCAATAACATCGCGGGTGGTACCTGCAATGCTCGTAACAATTGCCTTTTCTTCGTTCAGTAAAGCGTTTAGTAACGTTGATTTGCCGACATTAGGAGAGCCGATAATCGCTACCGGAATACCTTCTTTCATGGCATTACCAAAATCGAATGATTCAATCAGCGGTTCAATAACCCCGTTCAGAGCATAGATCAGCTGCCGCAAATCATCCCGCTCTGCAAACTCTACGTCTTCCTCTCCAAAATCCAGCTCCAGCTCCACCAATGACGCAAAATGAATCAGTTCTTCCCGAAGCGAGGCCAGTTGCCTGGAAAACCCACCCCGTAACTGATTGAGCGCAGTGCGGTGGCTGACTTCCGAATCGGCAGCAATGAGATCGGCTACGGCTTCAGCCTGTACCAGATCAAACTGTCCGTTCAGAAATGCACGTTGTGTAAATTCACCGGGCCTGGCTATACGTGCGCCTTTGCGCACCAGCAGCTGGAGAATTTTACGAATGATATAATCAGAGCCGTGGCAGGAAATTTCAACTGAATCTTCCTTTGTAAAGGACTTGGGAGAACGAAATATAGTCACCAGTACTTCATCTATAACCGTACTGCCTTCACGGATGGTCCCGAAGTGAACGGTATGTGTTTTCGCATTCAGGAGATTCTTCCCGAAGAAGATTTCATTGACGATCTGGAATGTCCGTTCCCCTGATACTCTGATCATCGCAATTGCCCCTACACCCTGCGCAGTAGCCAGTGCGCAAATGGTTTCCTGCTGATAAATTGTCTGTTGCTCCATCCTTCTTTCTGAACTAATTTGCAAACCTACAACTTTACATGATTTTTTCGGACATTTGTACCACAGTTTTCAGAATGAACTGTTTGCTGAATACCACCGTTGTGTTGCTGTCACAGTTCACTACTGAAAGCTGATGACCCGTAACCGGCAGGTGGTTACTTATAAAAATTATCCGTTTTAAACATGACAGAGGAGACAGCAGTTCAGGGGATTATTCCAGGAATAACGCACCTGCCGGTAATGGAAGCTTTTTATACACTGCAGGGCGAAGGCCGTCACAGCGGGAAAGCGGCTTATTTCATCCGGCTTGGAGGATGTGATGTAGGTTGTCACTGGTGTGACGTAAAGGAATCGTGGGACGCGTCGCTTCATCCAATGCTTCCGATGGACGAAATTGTACAGCAGGCAATGGCTTTCCGGGGCCGGATGGCTGTGATTACAGGTGGTGAGCCCTTAATGTATAATCTGGATACGTTAACGAAAGCTCTGCAGGAAAAGGGGTTTCAGACCAATATCGAAACTTCAGGTGTATATCCCATCAGCGGGTATTGGAACTGGATCTGCTTTTCGCCCAAAAAATTCAAAACGCCTCATGAAAGTATTTATGACTTTGCGGATGAATTAAAGGTAATTATCTACAACAAAAGCGATTTTGATTTTGCAGAAGAGCATGCTGCACTGGTAAAAAAGGATTGTCATCTTTTGCTTCAGCCCGAATGGAGTAAGTCTGACCAGATGTTACCTTTAATAATTGATTATATTAAGGACAATCCCAGGTGGTCTATGTCGTTACAAACGCATAAGTATATGGATATACCCTGAGAAGCGGTGAAACTTAAACTCAACAGCTGATAATATGTTCCGAAAGGCAGGCATATTCTTCTTTCTCTTCCTTCTTTTGTCTGTACAGGGCAATGCACAGGCACCTGAACTTCCTAAAAAAGCCAGAGAAACCCTGCTTAAAGCACAGAAAGCATGGGCAGAACGGAATCTGGGTGAAGCTGAAAACCTTTACAGCAAACTGCATCAGGATTACCCGGATTTGTTCGAACCTAATCTAAGGCTGGCACAGATCATGGATATGAACAAACAGCCGGCTGAAGCTTTTCGTTATTACACCAGAGCGGTGACCATTCAGCCCGACGCACCGGAATCAGCCCAGGCTTATTACTGGCTGGGCATACAAAAATTTCAGGAAGAGCAATATGACGAATCCCTGATTCTTTTTGAAAAACTACTGCCGCTCACCAAACCCAAAACAATACTTCAGGGAAAAACACTGAAGTATATAGCCTCCGCTAAATTTGCCTCTAAGGGAAAAAAGAATCCTATGGGGATCGACAAAAAACCATTGCCTGACCAGGTCAATTTTCTGAATGCACAGTTTTTTCCGGCACTAACCGGAGATAAAGAACAGCTTTTTTTTACAGGAATACAGTCCCCAAACGGTGAAGATATTTTCATTGCCCGACGGGAAGGTAGCGGCTGGGGTATTCCTGAAAGTTTATCGGAATCTATCAACTCTTCCAATAACGAAGGAACCTGTACAATTTCGGCCAACGGAAGGATGCTTGTTTTTACTGCCTGTGGCCGCCCCGACAGCTTTGGCGGATGTGATTTGTACGTCAGCTATAAAAACGGAGATAAATGGACCAGCCCGAAAAACCTGGGCAATGATATTAATTCCAGAAGCTGGGAATCACAACCTTCACTCTCAGCAGATGGCCGGACGCTGTATTTTACTTCGGACCGTCCTGGCGGTATAGGAAAATCAGATATATGGAAATCAGAGCTGACAGATGGTAACCGCTGGTCAATACCTGTCAACCTGGGCAATAAAATCAATACACCGGACGATGAAAACGCACCCTTTATCCATGCCAATGGCAATACGCTTTTCTACTCGTCAAACGGTCTGCCCGGTTTCGGAGGCTTTGATATTTTCATAGCACAACTTGAAAACGGTACCTGGACCGAGCCCGTTAACCTGGGATATCCGATCAATAATGGTGCTGATCAGGTCGGGTTATTTATTACATCAGACGGCAAGGAGGCCTATTATACCGACGACAATCAGGATAAAAGCGGCAAATCACTGCTATATACATTTACAGTACCGGAAGAATTACGTCAGTCCTTCTCAGCCAGCAGCTACGTCAAAGGTACCATCGTCGACAGCAAAACCGGCAAACCTCTGGAAGCGTTGATACGGCTTTATGATCTGGAGCAGCAAACCCAGCTATCTGAATTTACATCCCAGCCACAAACAGGCGAATACCTGGCGATGGTGAATCAGGGCAAGCCCTATGCGTTTTATATTGAGAAGAAAGGATACCTTTTCAAAAGTCATACATTCAAACTCAATGCAGCCAACAGTTCACTCAACCTGGCTATCCGTCTTGAACCCATCGAAAAAGACAGGACTGAAGTACTTCAGAATATCTTTTTCAATACAGGTTCATATCAGCTCGATGACAAATCAAAGGTCGAGCTTCAGAAACTGGTCAGTTTTCTCAAAGAGAACCATACTGTTTCCATAGAGATTTCCGGACATACCGACGACGTAGGACATGAAAAAGATAATCAGGAGCTATCATTAAAAAGAGCACAGGCGGTTATGACTTTTTTAACCAGTGCAGGTATCAGAAATGATCGTTTAACAGCAAAAGGATACGGAGAACAAAAACCGCGTGTCGCAAATGACACCGAAGAAAACAGAGCGGTCAATCGCCGGATTGAATGGCAAATCCGTTAAGAGCGACCTTTTCCCTTTTAATTTCTGTATAAAAATTGCACCTTTGTATTTATTAAAATGTTACTTCATCAACGCATTTAGTACCAAACTACAAATTCTTTCTGACTATAATTTTTTAAAGAATAATGAATTTTGAAAAAGTTGACTGTCTGATTATCGGCTCCGGCCCTGCCGGTTATACGGCTGCAATATATACTTCAAGAGCTGGTTTAAAACCGGTTTTATACCAGGGAGCTCAGCCAGGTGGGCAGCTTACGATAACCACTGATGTTGAAAACTATCCCGGATATCCTGAAGGCATTACAGGACCTGAGATGATGGCTGATTTTGAAAAACAAGCCAGCCGTTTTGGTGCAGATATACGTTATGGAACGGTTACCTCCGTTGATTTTTCCTCTTATCCGCTGAAAGCAGTGGTGGATGAGAAGCACCATATACAGGCTGATTCTGTGATTATTTCTACCGGAGCTTCCGCCAAATGGCTGGGTCTTGAAGATGAACAACGATTGAACGGAATGGGCGTTTCGGCCTGTGCGGTTTGTGATGGTTTCTTTTTCAGAGGGCAGGATATTGTAGTGGTGGGTGCCGGAGATACGGCTGCCGAAGAAGCTACCTATCTGGCCAAGCTTTGCCGCAAAGTATACCTTCTGGTAAGAAGGGATGAAATGCGTGCTTCACAGATTATGCAGAAAAGAGTGTTGAATACACCAAATATTGAAGTTTTATGGAATTCTGAAGCAATAAAACTCAACGGAGACAATGTTCTTGAATCTGTTATCGTTCAGAATAATGTTACCAAAGAAAAAACACAACTTGACGTTACCGGATTTTTCGTAGCGATCGGCCACACACCTAATACGCAGATATTTAAAGATTATCTGACGATGGATGCGGCCGGATACATTATTACAGAAGGAAAAAGTACCAAAACAAACGTAGAAGGAGTTTTTGCCTGCGGTGACGCCCAGGACAATATTTACAGACAAGCGATAACGGCAGCCGGTACAGGATGTATGGCTGCGTTAGATGCCGAAAGATTCTTAGCAGAAAAATCCCTGGTTGAAGAAGGTGATGAAGCAAAGAGTTAAAGGCATTAGATGAATTTGGAGAAAATGACACTAAAATTCAAAAGAAACAGATTACAAAGCAGATTTTTGCTTTGTAATCTGTTTATATTACTACTATTAATATCTACTACAGGTTACAGTCAGGAAAAAGGTGGATTTAAGAAAAACCCTAAAATCAATGAAGGTAAAGCTACTCCTGCTGAACAGGGAAAATCCAAAGAACCAGAGGATGATTTCAGGGTTGAGCAGTCTGCCATCCAGTTTCAAAGTCAGTTTGAACCGGTAAAACCTGTCAATCCGGTTGTACATGAAGATACGATTTCCATTGACGAAGGAGAACCTTTAATCGTAGAAGTGGTCGATTCTGTTTTTATTGAAGATGAATGGGTAAAAGCTGCAGATTATTTCATTATATGGGATGATAATAACATCAATCCTTACGGGACCAACCCACTTGAATTTGACGCAACAGTTGATCTGAAAATCTATGATGATTCGTCCGGAAGAAACTGGCACCTCCCCCTGGACAAGATACACGTAACGTCTCAGTTTGGATTCCGCTGGAGCCGCTGGCATACCGGCACAGACCTTAACCTCAATACCGGAGATAACGTTTATTCAACATATGACGGTATAGTGAGGGTGGTAGGATTTAACGGACGCGGATATGGCCGCTATGTGGTGGTCAGGCATTACAATGGTCTGGAAACACTGTACGGACATTTATCCAAGCCCCTTACAGAATCCGGCCAGTTGGTAAAAGCCGGTGATATCATCGGGTTGGGCGGCAGTACCGGCCGCAGCACAGGTCCGCACCTTCACTACGAAAACCGTTACGAAGGCCACCCCTTTGACCCCAGAAATATTTTTGAGTGGTCTGAAAGCAAAATAAAATCACAGCATTTTCTGCTTACCAGCAAGGTATGGGATTTCAGAAGAGGTGGAAAATCTTATAAAAGTGAATTTGAAGAAGAAGCTACACCTACTTATAGCCAGACGTTATTACACCGCGTAAGATCAGGAGATACGCTTTCAAGTATTGCCAAACGTTACGGCACCACTGCTACTGTACTGGCAAAAAAGAATAACATATCAATACGGTCAACTTTAAGAATCGGACAAAGGATCCGGATACGATAGTATTTTAACATGAAACTTGATATTTTAGCTATTGCAGCCCACCCTGACGACGTTGAGCTTGGCTGTGCCGGAACCCTGATGGCTCATATTGCTCAGGGGAAAAAAGCAGGTATTCTGGATCTGACGCGCGGAGAACTGGGCACCCGTGGCACACCGGAAACCCGTATTCAGGAAGCACAGGCAGCTGCAGCTATCCTTGGCGTGGAAGTACGCGAAAATGCAGGATTTGCAGATGGTTTTTTCAGAAACGATGAAACCCATCAGAAAGTGCTTATTCACTATATACGCAAATACCGTCCTGAGATTGTTTTAGCCAATGCAGTCACTGACCGTCACCCCGATCACGGAAGAGGTGCCGAACTGATTCATGAAGCCTGCTTTTATTCGGGATTGAGGATGGTGGAGACAAAAGATGAAAACGGCAGGTTGCAGGAAGCCTGGAGGCCTAAGCACGTTTATCATTTCGTACAGGATCAGTATATAAAGCCTGATTTTATTTTTGATATAACTCCCTACTTCGAAAGGAAAATGGATGCTATCCTGGCATTCAGAAGCCAGTTTTTTGTGCAGGATTATCAGAGTAACGAACCGCAGAGTTATATTTCATCTCCCGAATTCATTCATTTTATACGCTCAAGAGCCGCTGAATATGGCCATGCCATTGGAGTAGCACATGGGGAAGGATTTACTTCTTACCGCAAATTGGGTGTCAATAACCTGTTTGATCTGAAGTAAGAAGCATCATACAATCAATAAAAGCGCAGTATGTCAGTAAATGCTGCGCTCTTACTGACTCTACAGAG
>JBEBXQ010000177.1:0-7506 GCA_040391535.1 Telluribacter sp.
ATCATTACGACTTTCCCCAAATTAACAGATGCAAAGATCCCGACTGAAAAAAGCAATCCTGTTTCCGATGTATTTTTATTACCTGTTCAGGGTCAATCATTAAAACAGCTTTGCCGCTTAATATCTGAAAACCCGATTATTTCGTTGTTGCTTCAAAATATAAACTACAAGTACAATGAATTTTCTGGTTATATACAAATTCTATTACGGATCACACTTCCAGGATAGTGAATTCAAACCAAGTCTGCTTACCCGTTTTGATATCAGTAATCCGGACGATCTCAGAGCACTGGAAAAAGCAATGAGCGCCTCAACGGGCAAAAGTAAAACCATTCAACCCAATCATCACTTTTTCCGGAAAGACAAAAACGTTACCATCGAATATCAAAAGGATGGAAAAAATTTGAAGAGGACTTTCAAAATTTCAGATGTATGGGTAGAAAACCGCTTTGACCTGAACGATAATCAGTTATTGGCAGAACTCATTACCCATGTTTTTCTGGGATAAACGTACACCCTTCTCTTCTCAAAGACACTGCTCTTACACAACATCTGCCATACACGATCCGCTTACTCCGCTTATACACCTGCATACAATCCAGAATTGATCATTCACTAATTGCCAGCTGGTGAAGATTGAATATCTTTGCACAACCCCGGTTGTTCAGCGCATCTGATCAATCAGGCTGATGCTTACACCTTTAATAAAAAAGCTATACACCTGCTATTGCTATCACGATGAATTCCACAAATCCCCAACTTCAGCTCGCTGCCGAATTTATACACTTTACCAATAAAAATATTTTCCTTACCGGTAAAGCAGGCACCGGAAAGACTACCTTTCTGCATCAATTGAAAAAATCAACCCATAAACGGATGGTGATTGTTGCGCCTACAGGTGTTGCAGCTATCAATGCCGGAGGGTCAACTATCCATTCTTTTTTCCAGATCCCGTTCGGTCCGTTTATACCTGACAATCCGCAGAACCAGCAGAAACGTTATCAGTTCAGCAAAGAGAAAGTCCGCCTGATAAAGAGTATTGACGTACTGGTAATCGATGAAATCAGTATGGTACGGGCAGATACCCTTGACAGTATTGATGTAGTTCTGCGGCAATACAAAGACCGGAATCAACCTTTTGGTGGTGTACAGCTGCTGATGATCGGTGACTTATTTCAGCTTTCGCCTGTCATAAAAGATGAAGAATGGAGCCTTCTGCGACCTTATTATCATACCGTATTCTTTTTCAGCAGCCAGGCGTTGCAACAAACGCAGCCGGTTACGATTGAACTTACCCATATATACCGGCAGTCTGACCGATTGTTTATTGATCTCCTGAACAAAATCAGGGAAAACAATGTAGATCCGGATTCACTGAAAAAACTCAATGAACGCTATATACCGGACTTCAATCCTGAACATCAGGAAGGCTATATCACCCTCACCACGCATAACTCAAGCGCGCAAGCCATTAATACCGACCATCTGGAAAATCTTAAAGGGAATACCCGCACCTTTGAAGCGGAGACCTCCGGCGATTTTCCGGTTGCGTCTTACCCTACCGAATCTCAGCTCACATTAAAAAAAGGAGCCCAGGTAATGTTCATTAAGAATGATATTTCCCGCGAAAAACTATTCTATAACGGAAAAATAGGAACAGTCACGCAAATCAGTGATGAATCTATTTCGGTTCGTTGTGAAGGTGATTATACCGATATTGAAGTAACCAAAGCAGCATGGCACCATGTTAAATATGTGCTGAATCCGGAAACGAAAGAAATTGAAGAGCAGATTATCGGCCAGTTTGAACAGTATCCTCTTAAGCTGGCATGGGCTATCACCATTCATAAAAGCCAGGGCTTAACTTTTGAAAAAGTCATCATCGATGCCAGTGCTTCATTTGCACACGGACAGGTGTATGTGGCGCTGAGCCGTTGTAAAAGTCTGGAAGGATTGGTGCTGAGTTCACAAATCAGGTCTGACAGTGTCAAAACTGATTTTACTGTATCGAATTATACCAAAGAAGCCAGTCAGCAGCAACCTGGGCAGGACCATTTGCGCAAAGCAAAAACAGACTACCAGAAAGCACTTTTACTGGAACTGTTTACTTTCGGGGATATTCAGCGGAGTTATGCTTATCTGCTCAGAATAGCAGAAGAAAACGGGACGGTTATACTGGCTGATACGCTTGATATCGTCAGGCAGATCAAACCCCGGCTCGACAAGGAAATCCTGGCTGTAGCAAACCGGTTTTGTAATGAACTGCACCGCTATCTGAGCGATGATCAGTATCCTGAGGATAATGAAATGATTCAAGAAAGGATTCAAAAAGCCGTCGCCTATTTTCTCCCCGAAATAGACGATGTATTAGAAAACAATATACAGAAAATCAACATTGATACTGATAATGCGGCTTTGCAAAAATCATTGCGCCAGGCAAAGGATGCATTCTCCAAAGCTGTTTTCATTAAAACCCATTGTCTGACTGCTTCACAGAACGGCTTTCAGACAGACACCTATCTGCGTACCCGAAACAATGCCGATATAGACTTTAAATCATACACAGAACAAGCCGAAACAGATGCTAAAAATGATAAGTCCGATCTGTATGAGGCTTTGAAGGCATGGCGCAATAATGTAGCAGCAGACAATAATGTACTTGATTACATGGTCATGCCCATGAAAGTCATCACAGAGCTGGTCAAAGCTAAACCTTCAAATCTGGCAGAATTAACCAAAATTAAAGGCATCGGAAAAACCAAGGCAAAAAAGTATGGATTAGAAATTCTGGAAATACTTGTCAGATATGCTGATTAGATGAGATCCTTATGAAGTCTTTTAAGGATTATACTATTCCTTCCAAAGCATGAAATTATTTTTATTGTTCATACTGTATTTTACTTTCTCAGCCCTGCACATCGCCCGTGGGCAGACTTCAAACCTTTCCTGGAAGCTTGAAACCGAACATGCAGCCTGGCAGGCGCGGGACTCGCAGGGGGAAGTCGTCTATAAAAACAAGCTTTGGATACTGGGCGGATGGTTTAATTCCTTCGAAGCGCCGCCACGTGATGTATGGCAATCGGCAAACGGGAAAGACTGGAAAATGTTGACCGGCAATGCCCCGTGGAAACATAGCGATCTGCCATTTACTACCGTTTTCAAAAACAGAATGTGGCTGATGGGTGGCTGGTTCAACGGTCGCCTGCCGGGATATTCGGCCAGTAGCGAAGTGTGGCATTCCGGCAACGGAAAAAAATGGAAGCTGGCCACAGCTACACCGGGATGGACGCCCAGAGCCGCCGCAGCTACTGTGGTATTCAAAGATAAAATGCTGGTGCTGGGTGGAACGGAAAACTATTATTTTGGCGACAGCACCAGCCTGAAGAACGATGTATGGGCGACATCAGATGGTAAAAAATGGGACCAGCTTACTGAAAAGGCTCCATGGTCTCCGCGGGCCTATCACCAGGCGGTAGTGCTCAAAGACAGGATATATGTAATGGGTGGCGGTAATTATGTACCTGACTACCACGCTACTCATGATGTCTGGAGTTCTGCTGACGGCGTGCATTGGGAGCTCGAAACAGCCCACGCGCCCTGGCACGAACGCTTATGGTTTTCTTCTGTAGTCTACCGGGACAGGATCTGGGTTATCGGCGGATGGTCAAATAACCCTTATAAAAACTGGTCTGATGTATGGTACTCCGAAAACGGTAAGGACTGGCACCAGCTACAGACCGGTCCGGCATGGAAAGAGCGGCATGAACTTTCAGCGTTTGTCTTTCAGGACAAGCTGTGGGTCGCAGGTGGTATGGTGCCTCCTCTGGTCAATGATGTGTGGTCGCTGTTCATTCCGGCAGATTTCTTTAAAGATTCTCCCGGTCCCTGAAAATATTTCTGACTCCGTTTTCAAAAAACACTTACTTTCAGCCTCAGAAAACTCTATCACTGAACCCATTCATGAAAAAACGCCACCAGGTGCTTCTTGCGCTTTCCCTTTTATCTGTCATTACCTTTCTTGACCGTATTGCCATTAGCGTAGCCAGCCCTAAAATTATGACCGACCTGGGCCTGAGCAAAGAGCAACTGGGCTGGATATTGGGTATTTTTGCGCTTTCCTACGGTGCTTTTGAGATTCCGGCAGGACTGATGGGTGATCGCCTGGGTGCTAAAAAAGTACTGATAAGGGTTGTTACATGGTGGTCTGTTTTCACAATCCTGACCGGCTTTGCCAATGGTTTTACCATGTTGCTGCTTACCCGCTTCTTTTTTGGAATGGGTGAAGCCGGTGCTTATCCCAATTCGTCCATTGTACTTTCCAAATGGTTTCCGGCCATCGAGAGGGCACGCGGACAAGCCTGGATCTGGTCGGCCAGCAGGCTGGGTGGTGCCTTAACACCTTTACTGGTTATCCCCATACAAACCCACTTCGGCTGGCGAGCGAGTTTCTTGTTTCTGGGAGCCTTAGGCATCATCTGGGCCATTTTCTGGAAATACTGGTTCCGGGAGGAGCCTTCCGGAATGAAAGGAATAAAGCAGGAAGAACTCAGCGAAATAGTCACCCAGCGGAACCTTCCGGAAGGTGCACATCATTTCTCCTGGCGGATTTTCAAAAACACCAATCTGCTCTTGTTAATGGCCATGTATTTCTGCTATGCTTCCGGCGCGTTTTTCTTTCAGGGATGGTTACCCACCTATCTGCAGCTGGGCCGCGGGCTCAGCGAGCAGGAGATGTCTTTCATTACTTCCATTTCATTCATCCTGGGTGCAGCCGGGTGCTTATCGGGTGGCTATGTCTGTGATTTTCTTTCAAAACGGTTCGGAACACGCTGGGGAAGAGCAGCCGTTGCCTTGTCGGGACTCGGCCTTTCAGGGCTGTTTATGTTAATTTCGGTTTTTACGGCAGATAATACGATAGCGACCGTTCTGTTGTCAGCCGGTCTGGGACTGATGGATTTCACGATTCCGGCCTCCTGGTCTACCGCTATGGATATTGGTGGCAAACATGCCGGAGCCGTAACCGGTGCCATGAACACAGCCGGTTTACTCGGAAGCACACTCAACACGGTGGCCTTCGGGTATCTGGTGACCGCCTTTGGCAATAATTATCACGCACCGGTTATCCTGCTTTCCGGATTGCTCATTTTCGGTGCATTATTGTGGCTGAAAATCGACGCACAAAAACGGATTTCCTATTAAACCGATTTCACTTCGGTGGCAGCAGAATACATCCGTTTATGTATCAAAACACACTCTTATTATTCCATTTGTAAAAGGTTATCCTGTATTTGTCCTGAATACCCCTTTACATTGGCTCATCGTGCCGCCTTTCCCTCCGGCTCCATGCTATACTTTTGTATCATCACATTCGCAGAAAACAAAAGGTACTATGGAACAGTTACAGTTTAAAATTGAAATAGAAGCTGATGCAGCAACCGTTTTTGATAAAATGCTGAATAAGGAGACCTACGAACAGTGGACTGCCAGTTTTCATGAAGGCTCTACTTATGAAGGAACGTGGGAGAAAGGGACTAAAATTTACTTTATCGGACCCGATGAAAACGGTAAGAAGCAGGGGATGGTAAGCCGGATCAAGGAAAACATTCCCAATCAGCTTATTACGATTGAACATCTGGGTTTTGTGGACGGAGATACGGAGATCACCAGCGGACCGGCAGTAGAACAATGGGCAGGAGCCATAGAAGAATATGCTTTTACACAGCAGCACAATATTACTACGCTGGTCGTCAGGATAGACGTAGGTGAGGATCATAAATCCAGTTTCGAAGAGCTATGGCCGCTTGCTTTAAATACCCTTAAAGCGATCTGCGAAAAGCCCTGAGAAGATCTGTCCAGGCCGGGCAACCGGCATTAACCAGAGCTTATCGTATTCATTGCTGATTTATTAAAATACATGTTATGTCATTTCAGGCTTATCTTACCAACATTCAGTCTAAAACAGGAAAATCGCCCGACGATTTTAAAAAGCTGGGCACCGCCAAAGGTTTTTTAATTGACGGAAAGATCAATCCGGCCATAAAGGCCGGTGAAATCATAGCCTGGCTTAAAGAAGACTTTGACCTGGGCCACGGGCACGCAATGGCCATTGTGGCACTGTTCAAAGGAAAAGAACAGTAATTTTCTATCCTATAACCCATATCCAATTCACTATGGCAACCCAGATATTTATTAACCTGCCTGTCGCTGACCTGACAAAATCAATGGAATTTTATTCGGCCATCGGCTTTGTCAATAATCCGCAGTTTACCGACGAGACCGCCGCCTGCATGGTTTTGAGTGATGAAATTTTTGTAATGTTGCTCACCCGCAACCGGTTCAGGGATTTTACAGCAAAAGCGATCGCTGATACGAAAAACACGATCGCGGTCATTAACTGCCTGGGGCTGGAAAGCCCGGAAAAAATGAACGCAATAGCAGATCAGGCCCTTGCGGCAGGAGGCAGAGAGACCTCCGAACCGAAAGATTACGGATTTATGCAGCAACGCAGCTTCGAAGACCCGGACGGACACAACTGGGAAGTTTCTTATATGGACATGAGTAAAATGCCACAAGAATGATCAACCTATGAAAAAGTCCATTTATCCCTGCATCTGGTTTGACGGACAAGCCAAAGAAGCAGCAACCTTTTATACCTCTCTTTTTGAAGGTTCAAAAATTACAGATGATACTCCCATGGTCGTCAATTTTGACCTTCAGGGACACCGGTTTATGGCTTTAAACGGGGGGCCGATGTTCAGTCCCAATCCTTCCATTTCATTTTTTGTAGTGTGTGAAACAAGCGAAGAGCTTCATCATCTGTGGAACGGACTGAGTGAAAACGGCTCTGTGCTGATGCCTATGGATACATATGACTGGAGTGAACAATACGGATGGACAGCAGACCGGTATGGTGTTAACTGGCAGATCAGCCTCGGGAAAATATCCGACGCCGGTCAAAAAATTTCACCCTTGCTGATGTTTTGTGGAGCCCAACAAGGGAAAGCCGAAGCCGCACTCAATTTTTACACTTCGGTTTTTGAAAATACATCGGTCACCGGCATCTACCGGTACCCGGCCGATTCTCCTGACACTCCGGGCCAGATTGTACACAGTCAGTTTATGGTAGAAGGGAACGTACTGATGGCGATGGATAGCGGCGTTCCGCAGCCTTTTACTTTCAGCGAGGGGATTTCCCTGGTGATAGCATGTGAAACCCAGCAGGAAATTGATGATTACTGGAATGCTTTTACAAAAGACGGAGAAGAAAGCATGTGTGGCTGGTGTAAAGATCCGTTTGGTGTTTCATGGCAGATCATCCCGGCTGAGCTGGGTACGTTAATGAATGATCCGGACAAAGCGCCCCGTGTCATGAAGGCCCTGATGCAAATGAAAAAGCTCCACATCAAGGCATTGCAGGAGGCGTAAACAGGTACTAAACCAGTTAAGATATATTGCCTGTATAACCAGTCTTTTGAGGAAGGCTGGTTATATTTTTATTGGGGGGAT
>JBEBXQ010000178.1:0-7453 GCA_040391535.1 Telluribacter sp.
GATGCGGATGTAGTAGCCGTCAACAGTAACTTTAAATTTACCGAAATTTCCGGTCAGACCGGCACTGTAGCTGTTTGAGGTTTCCTGTTTCAGTTCCGGAATGCCCAGTAATTGCGCAGGACGGCTGTCGTTGGTAAACGTTCCCGACTGAATAATCACACCATCCACAAAAAGACTGGAAGTTGCACTGAAGTAACGCTGATGCAGCGACGGCGCCCGAAAACCAGTACTGGCTGCTGCTCTGATGGCCAGATCGTCTGTAATTTTATAACGGGACGATACTTTCCAGTTGAGTGTAGAGCCGAAATCAGAATAGTTTTCAAACCGTAATGCACCGTCAACGAGCCATTTTTCAGTAACGTTCAGGCTCAGATCCGTGTATAAACCCACGGAAGTACGGGATACATTAATGGCGTTTTCAGGACGGAATCCCGGAAAGGCTTGTGCACCTCCGGCATAGTTCCCGCCATTAACCGCTTTCAATGTAAAAATATTTCCGGTAAGGCTGGGGATCAGAATATCATTTCCGTTGGCATCAACTCCCACTTTCACGGCCCTTCCGTAATCAGCATACGATTTTTCTTCACCTTCCACAATCTGATAGTTCTCAAAGCGGTGCTCAGCGCCAAAAGCCACATTCAGTCCGCTTAATACAGATCCGAAATTCCGGTTCACATCCAGGTTAGTGGTATTCTGTGAAAAACGGTAGCCACCGTCTGTAAAGCGGGTAGGGGACGCCGTCAGCAGGGAAGCATTCAGAGAATTGGAAGTAACAAAGTCGATGGCATTTCTGCCAAACGTATTACTCAGATCGACATTCCATTCGCCGGCAGTACCCCTGATCCCGGTAGCGAAAGACTGGTCTCCGTTATCTGTTTCAATCAGAGGAAGATACCCGAGCGGATAAATTTCAGCTATATTCTGGGTAAGCTGTGCAGGCATGCGACGAAATGCACCCGATTGTCCGTGCCGGTAATTCAGACCGCCGAAGGTATAAAATTCAGTGGTTGTGCCTAACGGAATAACACTATTAAAAGAAACAGCACCACCCCGGTTAGCCGATTGCCCGATTCTCGAAACAAAATCACCACGGGTAAGCCCTCTTCTTTGAAGCTCTTCGTTCGTAATATCCGCACCGGTAGGATTGGGATACAGCTCCGGATTGTTGTAATCATTAAAGATCACACCCGTAAATTCTTTCATACGGTTGGTAGGGTTTCTGAAATCGAAGGACCCGGCAAAATTGATAAATCCGCCTTTGTCGCCCAGTGACAGCCCGTAATTAGCATTGGCCTGTACGGTTTCTCCATCCGCAGACCCTTCAGCATTTTTAGAGAAATGCGCACCGGTGGTGATTCCTGCACGCAATTCACCAACATTATCCTCCAGAATAATATTGATAACCCCGGCAATGGCATCCGAGCCATACTGTGCCGCCGCTCCGTCTCTCAGAATCTCAATGCGTTTAATGGAAGAAGTAGGAATAGCGTTGAGATCTGTCCCGACAGACCCCTTTCCGAAAGTACCGTTAATATTGATCAGAGAGGTAGTATGTCTCCTTTTACCGTTGATCAGCACCAGTACCTGGTCAGGCCCCAGCCCGCGCAGCGAAGCCGGGTCAATATGGTCAGTTCCGTCGCCCAGTACCTGCGTATTTGCATTAAAAGAAGGAGCTACATAGTTCAGGATCTGGTTCATATTCACCTGACCTACATCCCTGATCAGGTTTTTAACGTCTATCACATCCACCGGAACCGGTGTATCCAGCTGAGAGCGCGGTGCTCCCCTTGATCCCAGCACTACCAGTTCAGACAAGGAAGTAGTTTGCAGTTCAAAATTGAGCTCTTGATCTGCCCCATCATTTAGGGTGATGCTTTGCTCAACAGGCTGAAGGCCTGTATAGCTGGCAACGATGATATAGGAGCCGGGGGTAAGCGAAAACTCGTATTTCCCGCCGATGTCAGTGATGGTGCCCGAACTCGTTCCTTTAGCATAAACATTGGCACCGGGCAGTACTTCCTGACCCTCTTTGACGATTCCTCTCAGGGTGGCTTTTTGCCCGGAAACATAGCTTACTGATAGTAGTAAAGCGACCAGCAGTACTGAAATTCTCTTTAGAAGTAATAGATTTTTCATGTTCAGAAAGTGTTTGTTAATACTGTATACCCATTCATATGGATACTTTAAGAGTGTTGCAATGTATTAAAATACTATATATATAGAAATAGTAGGTTAATAAAATTAACAACAGGTACATTCATAACCCTAAGGCATGAAAATTAGTTTATTTTTCAATAGGATTATTTCAATAGCAGGAGAGCAGGCTCCGGTTTTACAGGGAAGTACTTATGATATTCCGTAAATGCCCTGAATTGCATAAAAGCCGTTTTATTACCCCGCAGTAGTTTCCGGATGTTAATGAAAGAATGCGGTCAGTAATAGCAGAATAGCAAATGAAAAAAATGCCGGTCTAAATTAGATTTTATCTGATAACTACTTTTGACATATATTGCTCATGTATTTAGGACTAAAGGAAAACAGATATGCTCAGGATACTTATTGTTACGTTGTGTTTTGCTTACGCTACGGCTGGTTATGGTCAGTCGGTAAGTTTGTTTGACGGTAAAACGTTGTCGGGCTGGAAGGTTTCGGATCCGCAGTATAATCATCTCTGGAAAGTAACCGACGGTATGATTGTGGGTGGAGACCCGGTTAATAAAGTGCCGGTAAACAGTTATATCATCACCACTGCCGAATATGAAAATTTTGAGTTCAGATGTTTGTTCCGGCTTACCGGTGATGCTTCCAAAGGGATGATCAACAGCGGTATCCAGTATCGTTCGGTAATCAGGGATAATAACATGGTGGGTTATCAGGCCGATATCGGTGAAGGGTATTGGGGTGATATTTATGATGAGCACCGCCGGGGACAATTAGTAGCCGGAAAGCTGGATGTACTCCGCGCGATACTTAACCCGACCGGATGGAATTCGTATATTGTCCGTTGTACAGGCAACCGTCACGAGCTGTATATTAACGGGGTAAAAACTGCTGATTATACTGAAAAAGACGCTTCCGTTCCTAAGAAAGGGATTATCGGTGTGCAGATTCACAGCGGAGGAAACGCCCAGATATTTCTGAAAAACATCGAGATTGAGCAGATAGGGAATTAGGATGCCGACCCGCCCTTAAATAGTATTTGTTTTACAGCACTAATTTTGTCCGGTTTTGGTTCATATCATTAACCTGCCGGACAAACTGACGGGTCATCGTATTTCTTATAGCATGTATTCACGTATATTTCTTGTCGTTGGGATTCTTTGTATCAGCATTTATCCTGTCATCGTACGTGATTCGGTTGTTTCGGGGTTATCCATCGCATTATACCGTATGGCGGTTGCAGCCGTAGTATTATGGTTGCTGGTGCTGCTCCGCAAATCCTGGGATTCTAAAGTGCTTCTCTACTGGAAAGGAGTGAGCATCTGCGGACTGATATTTGCTTCTGATATTGTCGCCTGGAATTACTCCATCCAGTTATCGTCCGCCACACAGGGAAGCCTTCTGACCAACCTGGCGCCCATTTGGGTAGGTATCGGCAGCTTCCTGTTTCTTCCCCAGAAACCGGGCAGATTATTCTGGACGGGTGCTGTTATTGCCTTTACCGGTATGGTTGTGCTGCTGGGTCCGGCTACGATACTCGCCATGCAGTTTGATCCCGGATTTATTCTGGGTATCGTATCCGGTCTGCTGTATGCGTCTTACATTCTGTACAGCAAAAAAATACTTGAAAAGGTAAATGTTCTGAGTTTTATGGCTGTGAGCAATTCGGTAGCCTCGGTATATCTTTTCATTGTGGCTCTGCTTTTCGGTCAGCCTGTTTCCGGTTTTACGGTGAATGAATGGATCAGCTTTGCCGTACTCGGTATTGTCAGCCAGGTGCTGGGATGGCTTTCGCTAAGCTATGCCCTGCAGTACATTGAAGCCCAGCGGGTTTCCCTGAGCCTGTTAAGTCAGGCCGTTATTACCGGCATTCTGGCCTGGTTGTTTATTGACGAATCCATTAGCATGCAGATGATCGCCGGAGGTTGTATCATCCTGGCAGGTATAGGTGTAACCTTTCTGAAAGAGAAGAAGGCCGCGGTAAATTGAAAGGGAGCTTCGTTGGTAAAGTAGTGGGGCAGAGGGGAAAGGTAGCAAAGGCCTTTTGCTTTTTTGTGTACATGTGGGGTATTCTTATGAACAATTTGGGAACAACCGTTTTGACTTGTTATTAATTGTTCGTAAATTCATATTTATTCAACTTTTCAGCATATGGAAGCGATCACGATTATTGTACTGGAGGTATTGTTTGCTGTACTGATGTACAACAGACGCTCTATTATAAAAGCTTTAAGAGAGCGCGTTAAAAGTGTGCATGGTTGAGCCGGTTTTCCGTTAACTTAACGGGCATTGGTTTTATGATACCATATTACTGCTTTTCGTTCTTCCTCTTTTATAAAAGCATCTTTCGCACTGTTGTATTCATTCCCGTCCTGCCATTCTCTGGATTTAAGCTGTTCTTTTAATTTCTGATACTCGTCTTTGATATCAGCATTTGCTGTTAAATAGTCTCTGAATGCGATATGTCTTATCCAGTGTTCAGAATCAAGCGGTAGAATATGAATATGGGCAAGCCTGTTGTTGTGTTCTTCTGTGCTTGCCGGCACCTGGTCTTTGTCCGTAATTATTTTTGGTATTGCAGGGTTTGAATAGCCATCCTTATGTTTTACAAAGAATCTTCTGTAAGGCATCTCTTCATTGTATAACCTGTAATGGATATACCCCTTGTCAATTAAGGGCTGCACAGTTTTGTCTAAATCATTTTTGTCTTTTAAGCCCACCAGAATATCAATGATTGGTTTTGCTGATAATCCTTCCACTGAGGTACTTCCGATATGTTCAACCTGAGCATTAAGAAAACCGGTCAGTTCAAGTAATTCAGATTTTATTTCGTAAAACCTTTCCGGCCAGAGGGGATCATATTTTTCAAATTTAATTTTCATTTCAGTTATCTGCGTTTGGTTCCGTTGCGGATGATGAGCCTGCCTGTGAGAGGGATGAGACTCCCAACCTAAAATCTCCAACCGTGGCTCCGAACATATGAATTTATAATCATCGTTTCTATTGAAACATTTTCGTTATGCTATTGCAAATGCCTTGTTGACTGGGTTTTATTTGAATGTTCTGGGGTCAGGATGTAAATATTGATAGTTCAGGTCTATTGCTGAAAAATCCGAAAGTATTTTTCTCCCGTGCCCCTGAATATAGGGCGAATTATCTTTAATATCTTTCTGGTAATTGATAATTTCCTGCTTGGTAGGGTGCAAGGGTGCCACAATATTATAAGTTCTGGCAGTGGTGTTTTCTGAGATCATCTTTTCTGTTATCAGACATATATCTTCATAATGCACGTGATTAACGATTTGATCAGGTGATGATATTTCGTATTTGCTGAAAAACCTGTCATCACCCATCAAACCTCCTAACCGT
The DNA here is from genome assembly GCA_040391535.1 of Telluribacter sp. Taxonomy (GTDB): domain Bacteria; phylum Bacteroidota; class Bacteroidia; order Cytophagales; family Spirosomataceae; genus JBEBXQ01. The sequence goes on from JBEBXQ010000178.1 coordinate 5,530, forward strand.
AATATATTTACCTGTGGAAATTTATTTTTTATCAGTTGCTCCACTGATAAAATACCTGGATTAAGATCATCTTCTTCCAATGTATTTTCCGCAATCTCCATTCCGGTCTGTGGGTAAATGCCAATTGAGCTCATTAAGAATAGCTGTTTGCTGAACCCGTTTATAAATAAACTTATGTTTTCGAAACGGTTTCTGAGAAGTTGAGGATCAGTTCGTTTGGAAAACGGAACCGTGATGATAATGGTGTCCAGCTGATCTGATACTTCCCAGGGCTTATATTCCTGAACTACTTCATCATCCCTGAACTGTATAACAACCGAATCATATCCCATGGCTATAAGTTCTGAGTTCTTTTTTTCGGAGGTTGTTGTTGTGTGGATTTTACTGTTTGGAGATAAATGCTCTGCAATGCGTACTCCCAGCCAGCCACAACCAATAATGCCTGTATTTTTCATAGATTTACAAAGATAAGCTACAAACTATAGGTCTTTATCAGATTATCGTATGAGTTCTAAAAAACCTTTCCTGATATCTCGTTTAGTCAACTCTCCTGTTTCTGTATTAAAAATAAGCAATCCTTCGTTTTTGTCCTCAAGCTACGGACTAAAATACCTTGTTTAGACTATACAGAACTCGGGCCAAAACTCAGGGAATGATCGCAAAAGCCTGCACAGTTCACGATTCATACCGGGATCGGATATTTCCTGGCAACTTCGGGATCATGTGTCCGGGGCGGGTTATCTGCTCCATCTTTTGTTCCGCTAAAGCTCCACAAAAGTATGCCGCTTCTGTTTCTGGCTCCCGATTTTGTATACGAAGAAATTAAAAATCATTTATCGATGATTTCTGAAAAATCGGGAAAATCAAAAAAAGAAATTACAGCCAAAGTCGTTTTTTATACCACAGAAGATATCCCTGAAAAGTATATTGAAGAAGCGATAGGAATTGTCGGTGATAGTGATGTTTTTGATGCTCCGTTTGTTGCTTTACACCCATACAAAAAGCATAAAATATGGACAGGAGTTAAGGTGCTGATTAACGGCCTGAAGAAAAAAGATTATGATATTTGTATTAAGACAGCAGAACTCAAAAACAAATTGTATAAAAGTAATTGCAGGTTTCGGTTTTCTGAAAAGTTGTTCTATGGCGAAAAGTGAAAAACGCTCAATATTTTTTCTGTGAGGTTTTATTTTTACGTAATCATTTTTTTTGGCGTGCCCCTTTGCATTTTTGCCAACGCTGATCGTTACAGGCCGTTTTTCTTATTCACTTATTCTGTTTTTCAAGTCCATTTGTTCGTGTAAAATTCTCGTTATTTCAATCGGATTATCATCAGATTTTCGATAAAATATAATGTGTCGATATGTTTTTAATCCAAAAAGTTCATCTTTTATTCCTTCATAGTTTTTCCCAATGTTTGGGTCATCAGCAATGTGTTGGCAGTTTTCAAGCAACATTTCGTAATATGTGTCGGCTTGTTTCTCTGACCATTTGTCAAATGTATAATCCCAAATATGTGTCAGATCTTCAACGGCTTTATTGGTCAGTTTATATTTAGCCATTGTTTTTTCTTCTTGCCTTCAATTCCTGAAGATGTTTGTCCGGGTTAAAGTCATGTGCAATTCCGCTGTCTATTCCTTCTTGTATCGCATTTCTCAATGCAATCGTTTTGCTTTCTTCATCTTCTAAAAGCCGAAGCCCTGCACGAATAACTTCACTCACATTTTTGTATCGTCCTGCTGCTACCTGGCTACTTACAAACTGGTCAAAATAATTTCCGAGTGATACTGATGTGTTTTTCATGTCTTTAAACTTTTTGTAAAGTTACCAAAAATTGGTAAAATGCTGTAAATTTTGTTTCGTTTTTTCCGAAAAGTTATATTGAATAATTCCATTTTTTGTGTTATATATATGATAAATACTA
>JBEBXQ010000179.1:0-7232 GCA_040391535.1 Telluribacter sp.
TTATGATTTAAAACTGGTCCGCAATTAAATCAAATCTCCTGCTCTCTGAAATCATCAGGAAGACATCCCGGGAATTTATCCTGTAATACAGTTCATCATCTGAACTACAGGGAGAAGTACGCATTACGAATTCAGAAATTCCATCAAAGCCTTTTCAAAAGCTGCTGGTTGTTCGGCCTGAATCCAATGACCTGCACCTGGTATGGTAACTACTTCTGCATGGATAAATATTCCCCTGATGCCTTCCAGGTCCGCGTCTTTTACGTATTTTGAATTACCACCGCGCATAAATAAAACCGGTGCAGTAACCTGATGATTTTGCTCAATCGCATAACCTACCTCTTCCATATGCATGGTTAATGCAGAAAGATTAAATCTCCACCCAAATCCACCTCCGTCTTTTCTGTACAGATTTTTGAGCAGAAACTGTCTGACGCTTAAGGAAGGTTCGTAAGCAGCCATGAACTCCTCGGCTTCATTCCGGTTTTGCAGCTGATCAAGATCAAGGGCATTGAGTCCCCTCAGAATATCATCATTATTCACACGGCTGAGCCTGGGAGCTATATCCACAATCACCAGACGGGAAAAAGCATCAGGGTGATCAGTAGCAAACTGCATAACCGTTTTCCCACCCATAGAATGGCCGATCAGGATCGGAGCATCGAGCTGCATGCTATCCAGAAACTGTTTCAGGTCTTCCGAAAGGACTGTGTAATTATGGTCGGGGAGGTGCGGTGAACGTCCGTGATTACGCTGGTCAACCAGATAAACCGTATACCCCTGGGCAGCGATCGTCCTGGCCATGGTTAACCAGTTATCCAACATCCCGAAAACACCGTGAAGAATCACAATAGCGGGTCCTGATTCTCCGATTTTTTTATAATTAAGCTCCATTTTAAATTCAGATTCCCTGTTTCAAACGGCCACAAAGGTACGATGAAACAGGGAATTTTTGATAAGTTATCACAAATGCCCGTCTTACGGAAGCAATGCAAGGTATAAAAAGGCGGCAAGAGCAGCTCCGATAACCGGTCCGGCCACCGGTACCCATGCGTAGCCCCAGTCACTATCTGCTTTGTTTTTTATCGGCACCAGGGCATGTACAATCCGGGGTCCCAGGTCCCTGACAGGGTTGATCGCGTAGCCGGTCGTGCCACCCAGTGAAAGACCGATTGCCCATACCACAAATGATACAGGGATGGCTCCGATAGTACCCAGGCCTACGGGTTGTTCGGTTTCGGTAATTTCAGCACCGGTAATATAAAATACCGCGAAAATCAATACAAAAGTACCGATGATCTCACTGAAAAGATTCAATGGAAGGTTACGGATATTGGGGGATGTACAGAAAACGGCCCTTTTGGTTGGCCCGTCTTCCGTTCGGTCAAAATGGTCTTTATAGGTAACCCATACCAGAAAGGCACCTGCCATGGCTCCCAGCAGCTGAGCCAGAATGTACGTTCCAACAAGTTCCCAGGCAAATTTACCCCCAATGGCAAGACCAATACTAACTGCAGGGCTCAGGTGCGCGCCGCTGTAGGGACCGGCCACCAGTACACCGACAAAAACGCCCAGTGCCCAGGCTGTCGTAATTACAATCCATCCGCCGCCATTTCCTTTGGTATCATTCAATATAACATTGGCTACCACACCACCACCTAACAGAATGAGGAGCATCGTGCCGAGGAATTCAGCTATAAAAGGAGACATAAATCAAAGGTGTTTAGGTTGAAACTGTTTAGTGACTGTTATTGGCCCAGGTTTGTAATGCATCAATGGCCCGTTTCCATTCTTCAATACCCGAGGTTACTTCTTCCTGGGTAAGTTCGGGTTCAAATGCCTTTTCAATCTGCCACAACTGCTGGATTTCTTCGGTATTTTCCCAATATCCCGTTGCGAGCCCGGCCAGGTATGCCGCACCCAGTGCCGTGGTTTCAATCGTCACGGGCCTGATTACCCTGGTGCCCAATACATTGGCCTGAAACTGAATCAGCGCGTCATTGACCGTCGCGCCGCCGTCTACCCGTAATTCCTGAATACCCAGACCTGCATCCGCTTCCATGGCTTTGACCACATCCATGGTCTGGTAAGCGATACTTTCAATGGCTGCTCTGGCGATATGCGCGCTGGTAGTGCCACGGGTAATGCCAAATATGGCGCCCCGCGCATTCTGGTTCCAGTAGGGTGCACCCAGTCCGGCAAAGGCAGGTACAAAATAAACTCCTTCCGAACTGTTTACGGAGCCGGCCAGTTTTTCAACTTCTTCAGAAGATCTTATAATTTCCAGTCCGTCGCGAAGCCATTGTACCACTGCGCCACCTATGAAGATACTTCCTTCAAAAGCATATTGCGTTTTTCCGTTGATGGTCCATGCAATGGTTGTAAGCAGGTTATTTTTGGAAAGCAAAGGTTTGTCACCGATGTTCATCAGCATAAAACAACCGGTTCCGTAGGTGTTTTTAACCATCCCTGGCTCAACGCACATTTGTCCGAACAGGGCGGCCTGCTGATCACCGGCAATCCCTGCAATAGGAATATGATGTGCAAAAAGGGTGGTTTCGGTTTCTCCGTAGATTTCACTGGAACTCTTTACTTCCGGAAGCATGGACCGGGGGATGGTCAGCAGTTCCAGCAATTCGTCATCCCATTCCAGTGTATTGATATTATATAATAAAGTTCTGGAAGCATTCGTGACATCGGTGACGTGCACCTTGCCACGGGTAAAATTCCAGATCAGCCAGGTATCTACGGTTCCGCAGATCAGTTCCCCTGCTTCTGCTTTCGCCCTGGCCCCTTCGACATGGTCAAGAATCCATTTTATTTTTGTGCCGGAGAAATAAGCGTCAATAACAAGTCCCGTTTTTTCACGGATCATACTTTCACGGCCATCAGCCTTGAGCTGATCACAATAGGCGGAAGTGCGCCGGTCCTGCCATACAATCGCATTGTAAACGGGTATACCTGTATTTTTATCCCATACGACGACAGTTTCCCTCTGATTGGTAATGCCTATAGCGGCTATATTGGAGCCATTCAGGCCAACCTTGACCGTAGCTTCAGCAGCTACACCTGCCTGTGACGACCAGATCTCATTGGGGTCGTGTTCTACCCATCCCGGCTTAGGGAAAATCTGTGTAAATTCTTTTTGTGCTTTGGAAATAATTTGTCCCTTTTTGTCAAAAACAATAGCCCTTGAACTCGTGGTACCCTGGTCCAGGGCCAGAATATATTTTTCTTTCATAAGGGTTTGAACTAGGTGTTAAAAGTGTAAAATGAAAAATTATCAGGCGTTATTTCAATACTGGTTCCGCCTCAGGAGAGGGCAGGTAACCTTTTGCTGTTTTATAAAAGGCAGCCAGCTGCTCATTCTCCCATTGTTCGTCTTTATTTAATTCTCTGGCAAGCAAAGAAGCTATTAAAGGAGCGCATTCAATGGCTTTTCGGGCATCGAGGTAAAGAATACGTACCCTGCGCGCGAGAATATCCTCGACAGTCCGTGCCATTTCATGCCGGATCGCAAATATTACCTGTGCAAGTGTGAAATCCAGTCCGGGAGATAATGATTTTGCCCACTCCGGATTTTCGGTAGTCAGCTGTTGCAGGGCAGTGAGATCAGTTCCGTAAAAACTCAGATGCTCAGGATGGTGCCTGCTGTCTTCATTACCATGAATGGATACATTCGCGCTTACCGAAGGATGGAAAGGAAGGTTAGCTTGTGTGATTGCCTTTTCTACCACATCTTCACCCATTTTGCGGAAAGTAGTCCATTTGCCACCGGTAATGGTAATGAGTCCGCTTTGGGAAACAAATATTTTATGGCTTCTTGAGATTTCTTTGGTTTTGGACTGATCTCCTGTCGATACAGCCAGCGGACGAAGTCCGGCGTACATGCTCAGCACATCCGACAGCTTTGGTGCTCTTACTAGGTATTGTTCAGCGGTTTTGAGAACAAAGTTAATTTCTGACTCCAGCGGTTGAGGTTCCAGACTCTTTTCATCTACGGGCGTATCAGTAGTGCCCAGAATGACACGGTTGTGCCATGGGATAATAAACATTACTCTGCCATCGGAAGTTTTCGGGATCATAATGGCATCATCTGATTTCAGAAAGGATTTGTCGAGCACAAGGTGAATACCCTGACTGGGTCTTACCAGCGGTTTTTCTCCCGCATGATCGAGTTTCAGGATATCATCTACAAATATGCCGGTCGCATTCACGACCGATTTTCCCTGAATGCTGAAAGTCTCCCCGGTTTCGCTATCCATAGCGCTTACACCATTTATTTTTCCCTGAGCATCTTTCTCGATGCCTTTTACCTGAACATAATTCAGTACCGTTGCTCCTTTTTCAATACAGGTCTGGGCAATATTAAGTGCCAGCCGTGAATCGTCAAATTGTCCGTCCTGATAGGAAATACCTCCTTTCAGCTGATCCGGTTTCAATACCGGCAGGCGGTGGCTGGTTTCGGATACAGACAAAAATGAAGTTCTGCCCAGTCTTAATTTTCCTGCCAGTAAATCATAAACTGATAATCCGACACCATACAGCGCGATGTTAAACCAGTCGTAAGAGGGAATGATAAAGGTCTGATTTTTGACAAGGTGAGCGGCATTTCTGGCCAGCAATCCCCGTTCTTTCAGGGCTTCTCTGACGAGGTCAATATTGCCCTGTGCCAGGTAACGAACTCCTCCATGTACCAGTTTGGTGCTTTTGCTGGAAGTCCCTTTGGCAAAATCAGATTGTTCAAGCAGCAGGGTTTTATAACCTCTGGTGACGGCGTCCAGTGCTACACCCAGACCGGTTGCACCGCCTCCGATAATAATCAGGTCCCAGTTCTGGTCGCTGCGAAGCCGGGTAAGCTGGTTATGCCGGCTGAACAGATCACTGTTACGGCTGTCAGGAAGAAAGTCAGGTTTCATTTTGTTTTTATTTATAGAGCAAAGATACAGGATAGTTTTGATATATAAGTAATGTGTTGTTGCGTTTTGGGTTGCTTTTGTTTCATTTTGTTTTACTTAATCATTTATTTTTATTTTTCAGCACCAAATCGAAACAAAGCGAAATTGTTTTAACTGTCTCAGATATTGTCTAATTTTGAACCTATGAATATAACTACAGGTATCCAGAGGCACGCGGTGATTTTAAACCAGCTCGAAGAGCGTGATAGTGTAGATGTGCAGCAGTTGTGCGAGGTGCTTAATGTTTCAGCTGTGACGATCAGAAAGGATTTGAAATTACTGGAAGATAAAGGGCTTCTTTTTCGTACGCACGGAGGGGCTTCGCGCATTAATCCTTATATCCGCGACAGGAACGTGCAGGAGAAGGCCTTATTGTTTGCTACCGAAAAAGAAAAGATTGCAGCGGCGGCGGCTAATCTTATTGTTGAAAACGACTCGGTCATTATTGCGTCCGGGACTTCCATGGTAGCGCTTGCCAGGGCTGTCAGGCCCAAAGAATCACTTACGGTGATCACTTCAGCGCTGAATGTTGCACTGGAGTTAATGAATAGCCGGGATGTACAGGTAATCCAGTTATGCGGAAAAATAAGGCCTAGTTCAGCTTCAGTGGTAGGGCAGGAAGCCGTAGGTTTTCTGAAAGAAGTGGCGTGCAGTAAGGTTTTTCTTGGCGCGGACGGGATCGATCTGGATTTTGGGGTAACCACTACAAGCCTGGATGAGGCCTATCTTAATCAGCAAATGATCAGGTCTTCAGAAGAAACCGTTGTACTGGTGGACTCTTCTAAATTCTCCAGGCGGGGTTTTGGTAAAATCTGCGGATTTGAAAGTGTTTCCAGGATCATTACCGACCGTAATGTTTCTGATAAAGTGGTAAACCGGCTTGAGGAAATGGGGGTGGAGGTAACGGCCGTCTGAGGACCGGTTTTAAAACAATGAATGTCAGATTGTCATTCAGAGAAAGGTGCTGCTGATTGCATGGTACTGAGGCAGGTGATTTTTCTGCACCTTCATCAGTATTAATCATCAGCTTTATAATGTGTTGCCGCTTATCACTCCTGCTTTTTATTGAAAGCAGACAGGCCGAATGTTGCATTCTGATTCTGGCCTGAAGTCAGTAGTCCGAATACCAGATATAGCATAAACAGAGAGGTGGTAAACAGGACAGTCAGTTGCAGTGCAAAAGGATTCTGCAGCTGTACCAGAATGTCTGCAATGAGCTGATCAGGTTTTGAGAATAAATGCCAGCTGTTCCAGCGGCCGTAACGTCCGAGATAAACACCGAATCCGGATAATAACAGACTAAAAAAGACAGATAGCCATCCCGTTATATTTCCGGTCATATTTCTGATCGTCTGATGGGCGATCCTGAGCGAATAAAGTCCGGTAAGTAATCCGGTAAGTGCAAAAAGAAAAAACAGCATACTGTCGTACCAGAGGATCGGTCCCTGGAAATGTCCGTTCAGGTGTAATAAATCCGTTATCAGATATGGTGAATTCGGAAAAAACAGTAGCCAGGCAGCGAGCAGCGCTAAAGTCATAAAGCGCGGAAACCCTGCTTTGTACGACCGGCGGGCAAGCAATACAAAAAGCAGAGGAAGCCATGCTAAAAACAGATTCCAGATAAGAAAGAAAACACGTTTGTCGGGAATATGGATAATCCGGATCAATACCAGAAGCAGGCAAAGCCCGGTCATGAGAATAAAGGCAAGCGTATGTCTGCTGATTTCAGGTAGTTTACTCATATATGGAAGCCTAAAAGTACTTTGTAATGAAAAGTAAACGAACAGATTTGAAGAATTAGTCTGCCAGCTGCAAAATATTTAAAGATAATGAAGCTGAAATGGGGATAAAATGGAGAGAAATAGCCTGATAATCAAAATAAGATGCTCATGTATTTGGTAATTATTTCGGAAATGTGTTTCTTTGCAACCCTGTTTAGATAAATAATTTAATATAAAAATTGTCGATTATCTATGTTGATTATCAATGTAAAAGAAAATGAGTCAATTGACCGCGCTTTGAAACGGTACAAAAAGAAATTTGAAAGAACCGGAACAATGCGTCAGTTACGTTCACGTACTGCCTTTGAAAAGCCGTCAGTTACTCGTCGTATTCAAAATTTACGTGCAGCCTACAAGGAAAAAATGTATGGCAATCACCACGAAAACTAATTCAGCAATTACTATCGCTTTATAAATTTGCCCGTGGAGGTGGGGAAAAGAGTGATTTAAAATATATATGCAGGTTGTCTTGAAAAAGGCAACCTGTTTTTTT
>JBEBXQ010000180.1:0-7230 GCA_040391535.1 Telluribacter sp.
GTGCCTTAAATGCTCTGTTTTTTCTCCCGCTGCAGCTCACCGGCAACAACCGGAATCACCTGGACATTGCAGCGAAAGGAAGATTACTTCCCTCATTTTCAGAAGCGTGCAATATGGCACTGACTTTCAGCCTGACCCTCATCTGCTGGGTATTTTTCAGGGCAGAAAGCATTCCTCATGCGCTTGATTACTTGTCGGGAATATGCTCCGTCTCACTGTTTACCATACCAGAGGTCAATACTGTACATTTATTATTTCCGGTTTCATTTTTCATCATTATCGAATGGACAGGAAGAGAAGGGAATTATGCCATCGAGAAGCTGGGGCTCGAATGGCGAAAGCCCGTCAGATATACCTTTTATTATGCGCTGGTACTGGCTATACTCTGGTTTTCCGGAGAAGACCAGCAATTCATCTATTTTCAGTTCTGACCTATGAAGCTATTCCTTTACAGGCTTGTCTTGTTTCTGCTTCCGTTCTGCATAATCGCCTGGCCGGCCGACCTTCTGTTATCCCATTATTTCAGGAAAACAATAGAATTTCCCGGAGAAACAGAGGTGATGAATGCTATTTACGAAGGCTATATTGATAGTGATATAGCCATTTACGGCTCTTCACGGGCATGGGTACATATTAACCCGCAGATCATCCTGGATTCCTTAGGGAAAACCGCTTATAATTTCGGTATTGACGCGCATCACTTCCGGTTGCAATACCTGAGGCACCTGGAATATCTGAAGCATAACCGCAAACCGTCTCATATCATCGTTTCACTGGACGTCTTCAGCCTGGAAATCAGAAAAGACCTGTATGGCCTGGAGCAGTTCCTGCCTTATATGCTCTGGAACAGGAATATCATTAATTATACTTCTTTTTATAAGGGTTTTGAACCCATGGATTATTACCTGCCTCTGGTGAGGTACATCGGCCGGCGTAAAGTGGTTACTACTGCGGTTTCGAATATGACCGCAGATCATGATCTGCCGAAGATCCGGACCAGAGGATTTGCCGGAATGGATAAAACCTGGAATTCGGATCTGGATAATGCAAGAGCGGAAATGAAATCCTATAAAATCAAACTGCATCAGCCATCTGTTCAGCTTTTTAAAAAGTTCCTCCGGGAATGCAGGGAAATGAACATCACCGTGACACTGGTTTGTAGTCCTGAATATATCGAAGGCCAGCAATTTGTAGTCAACCGCGACGAAATCATTGCTTTTTACCAGGATATCGCAAAAGAAAACGATCTGTTGTTTTTAGACTTTTCCGATGATGAACTCTGCTTCAACAGAGCCATGTTTTACAACTCTCTGCATCTCAATAAAACCGGCGCTGATCTTTTCACAAAGAAACTGACCGGCCGTCTTCGTCATTTGAAATAACCATCCTGTCTACGAAAGCATGGATCTGTGCTTTCTGATAATAAACTGATAGTAAATACCTTTTGCCAGTTTATACAGTTTATTCAATCCGCTGGTATGCGGGAACCTGCGGTCTATACCATATCGTATATTATTCAGCCTGGTACTGAATAGCTGGTAATAACTCATCTGCGCCCGGAGCCCCACATCCGTAGAAACAATACCACGTGGCTTCCTGACCACCCCCGGGTCAGGAGCATAAACGCCAAACTTCAGTAATACCGAGCACCCATAATCAAACATATCTTCTTTCTTTTCGGTCATTGCCAGTTGCCTGGCTTCCTGCCAGAAAGCATAGTCTGCATTTTTTTTATTGATGAGATCAATATCGAGTATCCAGTTAAAGTTGTCGTTATTTCTTGAATCTACGGCATGAATAATTATCAGGAATACCTCATAGGCAAGTTGTGGCTTTCTGGCGCCCGCAATACCCGGGTAGCTTTCCAGATGGTTCCACAAGTCGTTGGAGAACTCCGCTGAATGCCGGTACCCGACCCGCCAGTGAAGATCCAGCTTGCACTCGTTACTTTGATGCTTACAGCATATTTCATTACTGTACTCCAGAAAAAGGCGTCTTTTTTTATGCAGAAAACCTTCTAACACAGGGTTCATTCCATAATCCAGCGTTTTAAGTATCTCCAATGTTTTTTCCAGATCGGCCGGATGTATCAGCAGGTCAAAATCAGCCATGGGCCGCAGTTCATCCCGCTCATAATGCAGTTTGATGGAAGCCCCTTTAAAAATAATCATTTCTATCCCGGCTTCTGAAAGTGCCTCATTTACTTTCTGAAGCTGATGTGCTATATGACGGGTTCTCAGCCACCAGTGCCTGTAAATGATCTTTATCCGTTTATCATGCACGGTAGTAATACCGTCTTTCTGATTATGATGAAAAAAATAAGGGATAAGCCGGGAAGAACAGAAGTCGAGGTCATTTATTACCACTTTTTGTTCCCAGAGACGCACCGCACATTCGCGCTCTTCCCTGGTACCGGCCAGACAGGCCTCCATCATTAATTGCCGGGTATAGGTCAGGTTCTCAATCATGTCAGAATTCTATTATTTCATCCGCGATGTTTTCAAAACCCCGCTGATGGCTGATGATAATCACTATGGTTTTTGCTTTGATCAGCTGAATTTCCCGTTTTATTTCATTGATGGCATATTCATCGAGATGATTGAGCGGCTCATCAAGGATTAACAATTCTGAAGAACGTAACAATTCTCGGATCAGGGCAATACGCTTGGCCTCTCCGCCTGACAACCCCTCTCCCCTCTCTCCAACCAACCGGTCAGCGGAATGCTCTGCGTAGGGCAGCAATCCCGACAGCCAGCTTGCTGCCATAGTATTCCATGCCTGTTCAGGATGTGTGTGCCCAAAGAGCGCGTTTTCTTTAATGCTTCCCATGAATATGGGCGAATCCTGGTTTAAAAAGGCGAAGCGTTTCCGCAAAAACCGAAGGTCCTTCCAGTCAAGCAGCTGATCATTCACGGCCAGTTGTCCGGTATCGGGCCGGAGTAACCCTAACAGAATATGCGCTGTTGTCGATTTTCCGCTGCCGTTTTTTCCCCTCCACAAATATATTTTACCAGTCTCTAAATCAATATCAAGATGACGGATCGCAGGGGCTCCGTTATATCCGAAAGACAGGTCACGAATGGCTATTTTCTGAACAGGCGGCAGATCATTCAACGGGCAGGCTGTTTCCTGTGGTTCATCCTGCAAAGAAAAGAACTCCGAGATCGTTTTATGGGCTTCCTGCGCTTCTATAAAATTACTCAGTGCCGCCGGAAGCTGCATAACATAACTCTGCACAATACTCACAATCAGCAATACCAGAAATAAGTCATCAAGGCCCACGACACCCAGCCTTACCCAGTATATACCAATAATCACCACACCGATACGCACCACATTGGACAGCACCTGGTTAATGTTACGCCATTTCGCCTGTGTAGTGAGCAACTGTGAATTGGCTTCCAGAAAAAGACCGGAGTTTTGCAGATTAGCCGCTGCCGACGCTTCATATGCCCTGTCCATTTTTATCAGATCAAACTGATCCACACATTTCGCGATCCAGTGATGCTGATCCCGCCAGGCGCGGTGAAATCGTTTTAAGATTGGCCTTGTATTGATCGTGGAAAGATAATGGCCGAGCCCCATCAGCAGCAATCCGCCAAGGCATATCAGGAACAACGGCCAGCTGATCAATGCGATGAACACACTGAGTATACCGGCGATAAAGGTGTTTATAATCAACGTTTCCAATATGGCGGCCATTCCTGCGCGTAAACGCCAGGTTTCGACCATCAGCATGTCGAAATAATATACCCGGTTATGCCCGTGGAAAGTCAGCCAGTCGAGTGCGTTCATTTTTTCCCAGATCCGGTTAATCAGTCCGAGCGTAACGGTCTTAAGAATCTGAATGTTTTTCCCTGATTGTAAATGAGCAGCCACAGCCCCTGTTACTAGCATACAGGCAACCAGCACCATATCTGTCAATATCTGATTTTCCGGATCTACGCCCATTTTCTTTAACGACCGGAACAGATAAAAAGGCCAGACAGCAGAAATGACAATACGTACCGCTCCGTAAAAAACAGATAAGATCAGTTGTTTCCGGGGCACCTGTTTCAGAAAGTGATACCATTGACCAAAATCATGATCGCCGGGTGCAGTCCTGCCGTTAGTCTGTACTTCTCCTTTTTTCATCCAGATGTGTTTTCAGGAGCTTTAAAAATTCATTTTTAGGCGCAGAGCGGGTTGTATTATCGTGATGGACTCTCCGAAATGCCAGTACCTCTTCCAGCATTATCACCGGTTCTCCCGCCCTTACCACTCTGCTGTACCATTCTACAAAATCACCGATCGCCACTTTTTCCTCAAACAATCCATATGTTTCAAACAGCGTTCTTTTCCCCAGAAAGGTAATTTTAGAATACCCTTTCAGCGGCTCCTTACGGGCACTGCTGGTTTGCGGTTCACCTTGTACAAAGCTTTCAAATTCCTGCAGCAGACTAAAGCAGATTTCCACATCACTTCCGGCCAAAGCCTGCATTTGCTTTTCCAGTTTTTCATCATGCCATAGGTCATCAGCATCCAGAAAGGCGATGCAGGAAGCTGAAGACTGCCGTATGGCCGCATTGAGCGTCGCGGATACACCTCTGTGCGGAAACGACAATACCTTAATCCGCTGATCTGATTGACTTAAACCGGTGACTACTGACAACGTATCATCCGTGGAGCCGTCATCTGCCACTATAATATTCACGTTCTTCCATGATTGCGCCTGTACAGAGGCAACCGCTTCCCTGATGTACTTTCCGCCGTTGTACACCGCTATAATCACATCGATATTCTGCCTGTTCATCTCCCTTTGATCTGTCTGTGTAATAACCCCAGAATTTCATTGCGCAATACCGGCTTATTCTGACTTGCATTATTGCCATGATACCACTTCTTCAGCAACAGCATATCCACGTTATTTTCCTTAAAGCCCGCTTTACGAAGCCTCCGGATCAGATCAAAATCGCTGCTTACTTCCAGTGATTCATCAAACATACTGACACTCAGCAAGACATGTTTGCGGATCAGCAGCGCGCTGGGTACAAAGGAGCGGTGTTCTTCCAATAGTTTTTCACTGAAATTAGCCGGAAGCGTCACCCCTTCATGACAGACAAACCGCTGATTACAGGTCACAAAGGCACAATACGGGTCCTTTTTTAACACATTCCACTGTTCCCGCAGCTTAGAAAGTTCCCATTCATCATCCTGATCCAGAAAAGCGATGATTTCACCGCGGCAATGCTTTATACCCTTGTTACGCGCTGCCGCGACTCCGGCATTTTCCTGACGGATAATAGTCACCTCAGGATAATGAGCGGCAATGAAGCCGGCTCCCCCGTCTGTTGACCCGTCATCCACAACGATCAGCTCCCGGTTGGTATAGGTCTGACTTACTACACTGTCTATCGTTTTCCTGATAAGCTCCTTTCCGTTATAAAGGGGAAGCACAATGCTGATCAGGGGATCGGGCTGGTTTATTCTGAAATCTTTTATCTGTGGCATGTATGGATTGCTCTGATTCATTTTTCTTCTTTGGAGAGATTGATGGAATATTTTCAGCAACTGCAGCTCTTCCATGCTTTTATTGACCGACATGTTGTTGCCATGCACATGATAAAGCAAAGTAGTCGCTTCGGTGATCACGATACCTGTATTTTCTTCTCTCAGACGGAACCACCACTCCACATCTTCACTAAAGATCAGGGACGCATCAAAAAAGAGCCCTTTTTCAAACACACTTTTTCTGACCAGCAGAGCACCCAGATGAACATGCGTAACCCGGCTTTGCTCATCTTCAAAACGCATATTCAGGTCGGCTGATCCTTCCTGTACGATATACTTTATTTTTCCGCCCGCAACTCCGGTATCCGCCGAACGAAAATAAGGCAACAGTATGCTTAATTTATCTTCCGGCCATTCGTCATCCGCATCCAGAAAACCGATAATATCCCCCTCAGCGGCCTCAATACCCCTGTTTCTTGCCGCCGCCGGACCCGCCTGTTTTCCGGTATGCAATACCCTGCACAGCGGAAACTCCTTCACCAACCGGTGCAGCTGAGCCAGATACCCTTCGTCCGAAGCGTCGTTAACGATGATCATCTCGACAGAACAGGTATTGTGTCTCAACGCGTCCTGCGCCATGATGCTTACAACCGCTCTACGCAGTTCCGGCCCGTTGTTTCGGGTGGGAATGATCACACTGACGTTATGAAAGTTCATCCTTTAAAAAGTCTTGAAATGACGTTAAAAACTGGTGCGTATTCCTGCCCAGATGCCAGCGGTATGCGGGCAAACGGGAAGAAACCGTCCTCATTTTCTGATAAGCCTCCTGGCGGTTGTGCGGCAGGTGATGCAGCGTGGTAGGTGCCATGGCCATCAGGGCGTGAGCCGGATTGACACGCTCAAAGCGGGTATTTTCACAGTGCGCCACTTCGGGCAGTAAAACCGCTTTGATACCGGTTACGGAAATTCCGGCATCGGGATTCAAATCTTTAATATCAAAAATAGCTTTCTGCTGCCGGTAGTCCGCTTTATTCCGGATGAACGGCTTCCAGTCAGCGAAGCGCGCCTCCAGGTTTTCAGGTTCTATTTTCGCAGTTTGATAAAGGGTAAATACTTTTATCTGCGCACCGGATTCCACCCATACGTAATCATCACCCAGGTAATCATAGCCCGCCCGTAACAGATTAAGACAGGAGGTAGACTTACCGGAGCCGCTTTTACCCGTAATCAGCACACCAGACCCGTCTTTCGCCATGGCACCGGCATGCACCAATTGGGCGGGCAGATCCCTTGTCCAGAGATGAAACAGCGCTCTGAAAGAAAAGGTACACTCCCACCAGGGTACATCACCGGTTTTCTGAACCCAGTATATACCGGTTCTTTTGCTTCGGGAATAAAGAAACAGCTGCTTCTGCCAGGGTTGAAAAAACACCTGTACATCCTCCTGACAAATATCGGCGTTATAGCCCTGTCCGTTAAAACCCTGCCAGGGCGGAGCTTTTAACTTTGCCGGCAGGTCTTTATCTTCAGCATACAGGATGGTTAATTCCGGCAGGCTTTCCTGCTCCGGATGAACAAGATGACTTAATGCAGGCAGAAGCCGTTCACGCAAATCTGCCGACGGAGTGCACAGATGCACCGTTCTGCCGGCAAGCAATAGCTGATCAGTATGAACAAAAGGTAATGCCTGAAACAAAGCTAATGCTTCATCGAAATATTGAATGGGATTCAAGGGGCCGC
>JBEBXQ010000181.1:0-7137 GCA_040391535.1 Telluribacter sp.
ACAGTATCTTTTATGAAAAAAGCCGAAGCAACACGGTTAAACATTCTGCAGAAAGCATTTGAACTGATTTACAGGAATGGTTATCAGACCACCAGCATTGACGACATTATCGCTACTACGAAGGTTACTAAAGGAGCTTTTTATTACCATTTTAAAAATAAAGATGAAATGGGGCTTGCCATTATTAATGAAATTCTGAAACCGACACTTACAACTGGATTTATAGAACCGCTGCAAAACCACCCGCATCCGTTAGATGCCATTTATAATCTGATGCATCATCTTTTGATGGAAGATGAGTTCCTGAAAGTAGAATATGGTTGTCCGGTTGCCAATTTTACCCAGGAAATGACACCCTGGAATACGGACTTTAATAACGTCCTGAATGAACTGACCATGCAATGGAAAGAAGTAATGACAGGTATTATTGAAGCGGGAAAGAAAAACGGATCCGTGCGTGGGGATGTCAATGCAAATCAGGTTACTTCCTTTGTCATGTCAGGTTACTGGGGCATCCGGAATTTCGGCAAACTGGAAAACAGCAAAACAGCCTATATCCCTTATTTAAAGGAACTTAAAAACTATTTAAATAATCTCCGATAATTTTTTTCACAAAAAACATACCAGTTAGTATGTTTTTTATTTAATTTGCCCCATACTTAAAAACAATAAAAATGTATCCTCATTTACTTGCAGCACATTCAATCGTACGTTGGCTGGTATTGTGTTTTGTGCTTATCTCAATTTACAGGGCATTTACCGGCTATACCAAAAACAAGCCTTTTACCGGGGCCGATAATGGATTCCGTCACTGGACGGCCACTATTGCCCATGTCCAGTTAATGATCGGAATGGTATTATATACACAAAGTCCGGTTGTGAAAGCCTTCCTCGGTAATACAAAAACAGGTTTACAAAATACAGATTTAACATTTTACGGCCTTATACACATCGTCCTGATGCTCATTGCCATTATTGTTTTAACAATCGGCTCAGCCTTAGCGAAGCGAAAACCAGCAGACAAGGAAAAATTCAGAACAATGCTGATTTGGTTTTCCATTGCGCTGATTCTGATTTTCATGGCTATTCCGTGGCCGTTTTCACCCTTATCAAACCGACCTTATTTCAGAACATTCTAAATGATGAAAAAATATTTCACAACTGCTGTCGGACAACTCAGATTGTCCGCCTTTCTGGAAGGGATTTCATTGCTTGTACTGGTATTTATCGCAGTCCCGCTAAAATACAGTTTGGGTAACCCTTCATTGGTAAAAACGATCGGTCCTGTTCATGGTGCCCTGTTTCTGCTCTTTGTTATCAATGCCTTGAAAGTTGGTATTGAACAACGATGGAAATTCAGTGAAACAACCTGGAAAGTTTTGCTGGCCTGCCTGATTCCGTTTGGCACCTTTTATATTGATTACAAGATTCTCAGGAATCTGGATCACGATGTAAAATGAAAGGAATTCTTAAGCAGATTTTTGTTTACATTACCTTTGTCAATAAAAGTTACTGATTAAGAATTACGATATGCTTGAAATCGTGTACCGGGATGAAGCGTTAATCGCGGTCAATAAACCACATGGATTACTCGTTCATAAAACCACACTGGCCGCAGATGCTGACATATTTGCTTTACAAATTTTAAGGGATCAGATCAATATGCCTGTATTTCCGGTTCATCGGCTCGACCGCAAAACGGGAGGTATTCTGCTTTTTGCACTTGATAAGGATACAGACCGGACTATGCAGCAGCAATTTTCTTCCCGGTTGGTACATAAAAAATACCTTGCCGTAGTGAGGGGTTTTACTGCTGAAGATACAGCTATCGATTATCCTTTGAAAAATGAGAAACGCGGCCTGCAGGAAGCACTTACCTTTTTCCGTACACTGGACCACGCTGAAATGGACATGCCATCCGGAAAACATACCACTTCAAGGTATTCGCTGGTCGAAGTAACACCCGAAACTGGAAGAATGCATCAGATCAGGAAACACTTTGCCCATATCCTGCACCCGATCATCGGCGACCGGCCTCACGGCTGTAACAAGCAGAATAAACTATGGCTGGAGCGCTTCGGGATGAACACCATGATGCTGCATGCTTCAGAACTTCGCTTTAATCATCCGGTATCAGGAAAACCTGTTCATATAAAAGCGGATATTCAGGAAGAATTCAGGCGGGTGAAAAGTATCCTTGGATTCAAAAAATAAGCCGGATACCTGCAAAAGCAACTATCCGGCCGGAATGGATGTATGTTATATTATTTCGTTGAAGATCCTGCAATCAGTTTATGCAGACTTTCAGGCTGACAATCTTTCATCTCCTTATTATTGTCCGCGCTGACCATTTCTATAGTTGCCTTAGGTTGTACGGCAGCCTGATGCGACTTAATAGAAATGTGCGGTGCTATTACCAGCGAAACGATAGACATCAGCTTGATCAGAATGTTCATAGAAGGCCCGGAAGTATCTTTAAAAGGATCCCCGACGGTATCACCGGTAACGGCTGCTTTATGAGGTTCCGATTTTTTGTAGAACGTCTCTCCGTTGATAACCGCACCCTTTTCAAAGGATTTTTTGGCATTATCCCAGGCACCTCCGGCATTATTCTGGAATATTCCCATCAGGACACCGGATACGGTAACACCAGCCAAAGTTCCTCCCAATACTTCCGGTCCAAAAAGAAAACCGACGATTACCGGAACAACCAGGGCAATCAATCCGGGAGCTATCATTTCACGGATAGAAGCCTGTGTTGAAATATCCACGCATTTGTCATACTCTGGCTTTGCGGTTCCTTCCATAATCCCGGGAATTTCACGGAACTGCCTTCTTACCTCTTCCACCATTTTCATGGCGGCACGCCCCACCGCCGCAATGGCCAGGGAAGAGAAAATGAACGGGATCATACCACCAACGAATAATCCGGCAAGTACGTTGGCCTTATAAATATCAATGGAATCAATACCTGCTACTCCGCAGAAAGCTGAAAACAGCGCCAGCGAAGTCAATGCGGCTGAAGCAATCGCAAACCCTTTTCCGGTAGCAGCTGTTGTATTTCCGACGGCATCCAGAATGTCGGTGCGGCCGCGTACTTCCTCCGGCAGATGCGACATTTCCGCGATCCCTCCGGCGTTATCGGCAATCGGCCCGAAGGCATCAATAGCCAGCTGCATAGCCGTTGTGGCCATCATACCGGCAGCAGCAATGGCTACTCCGTACAGACCCGCAAGCTCATAACTGATAAAAATCCCCGCCGCTAAGGTAATGATCGGAATAACCGTTGATTCCATGCCTACCGACAAGCCTCCGATAATATTGGTTGCATGCCCTGTAGATGACTGATTCACAATAGACTGAACCGGGCGTTTACCCATGGCTGTATAATATTCTGTAACATACGACATAATCGCACCCACAATAGAGCCCAACAAAATAGCCCAGTAAACATCCAGTGATGTAAAATCAACCCCGCGAATGGTAAGTGTGCCTTCGGGCAGCATCCATTGGGTTAACGGGTAACAGACGATCAGAATAATAATAATGGATGCCCAGTTGCCCATATTCAGGGCAGCCTGTACATTCCCGTTTTCATTTTTAATCTTCACAAAGGACATGCCTATTATGGAAGCAACCAACCCTAAACCGGCAATGACCATAGGTAACAAAATAGGTGCAATACCGCCGAAATTATCTGTTCCGGATGTAATAATCTCACGACCCAGCACCATGGTGGCCAGGATCGTGGCCACGTAAGACCCGAACAGGTCAGCGCCCATTCCGGCCACATCGCCCACATTGTCCCCTACGTTATCAGCAATCGTGGCCGGATTCCGGGGATCGTCTTCAGGAATTCCTGCCTCCACTTTACCTACCAGATCCGCACCTACATCGGCAGCTTTGGTATAAATCCCTCCGCCAACACGTGCAAACAACGCAATGGACTCAGCTCCCAGGGAGAAACCGGCCAGTACTTCCAGTACTTTTTCCATCGGCAAGCCATTTACATCTGCGCTTTCCCCGACAAACAGATAATACAAAATAATAAAAAGGCCACCTAAGCCCAATACGGCAAGTGCTGCTACGCCTATTCCCATTACCGACCCTCCCGTGAAAGAAACCTGTAAGGCTTTGGCAAGACTGGTCCTGGCTGCCTGTGTGGTTCTTACATTGGATTTTGTCGCTATATTCATTCCTAAATAGCCGGCAAAGGCCGAAACAAACGCACCTATGATAAAAGCTATACCAATCAGCCAGCTTGAATTTTCAACTAACGTCCCGGAAAAACCCAGCAAAACACTGACCACTAACCCGAAGACAATCAATACCCGCCATTCGGCTCTCAGGAACGCCAGGGCTCCTTCTGCTATGGCATTGGCAATTTCCTGCATATTGGGATCACCGGCATCCTGGCGGGTTACCCAACCCCGTTTAAAAAACATAACCAGCAAGCCGAGTATACCCAGTGCTGGTACCAAATAAGTAATGCTACTCATGCGTATTGAATTAATTAATGAAAATTAGGAATGTAAACTGAACAAATATAGGCTTTGGAGCAGCAAAAAAAAATAAATTTTACTTTAATACGAAATAAAATAATTTTTTCAATAAATCATCATTATGTATTGTATCCAGCTGTCTTTTATTCAGCTGATTATAAATTTTTGCCGGAATCAAATAAAGGAAAGGCTGCCTGAAAAATACGGCAGGAGTGAAAATCAGCAGCCATTTTTTATAAAAACGCCTATCCTGCTGGTAATGAATAACATGCGTATTTTATCTTTCAGCATGATCTGTGTCTCGGTCTGAATTTAACGGCGCCGCTAATAAAATCTGATTGGATGACAGGTCCTTTCAGATCAGCACTGATAAAAAAAGTATGGCAACTGAACTATTCATCAGCTGCCATACTTTCATATACTACAATCTAAGCGGGGATTTTTCTGGTGTTTTCACGTTCCCAAACGCGATGCCCTTTCATGGCTTTGATAAAATCACCGGCCAGATCATTGACGCTCTCAAGGATCACACCCGGATCCTTTTCTTCCGCCTTTATAAATGTATTCTTTATCAGCCCTTCTGCTCCTTTGGCAAACGCAAGTGCCTTGCAGTGCCTGTAACCTTCATTGATAAAATGAAAGTAATCCGGTTCGTTTTGTAACAGGGCTACCGAGTCTCCTTCGGGTGTGTAAAAAGCATCGTAACAAACAGAAGCCTCTGTCAGCAGGGAAAACTGAATCTCTTCAGTCCCTCCCTCTTTATATTTCAATTTACCTACATGCGTTGAAATCATGACGGCTGCTGCGCCTTCAGCCTCCAGAGCTTTCTTCATTTTATCCACGGATGCCTTACTTACTCCGTCCCCCACCAGAAAAGCCACTTTACGTGTTGCGATCGTTCCTTCTCCCGGTGCGGTTTTCATGCTCAGCGCGGCCGATTTCTCTACTTCAGGCTTCGGAGGACTGATGGGATATTCAGGGTGATTTTGTCGTGCAAACTGAAGAGTCAGCGGATCCAGGTCAGCAGGCGGAACAATTCCGAGGTTACGGCCAATCTTAGCCGCCATATCCTTGTCAATCTGATTTAATATGGCCAGTTCCCTTTTACGGACATCCTGAGAATTCACTTTTGAAAGTTCAAAACTATATCCGTTGATAATATGAGCCTGCTCTTCCGGAGACTGTGAATGAAAGAAAAGCCTTGCCTGGGTAAAATGATCCGCAAAAGATTTTGAACGCTTTCTGATCTTGGAAGCGTCTATTTTTTCTTCATGGCTCTGAAATCCGGTTTCGCCTTTCAGCATTGCCTGATAGGGACACCCACCGCCCAGGCTGTTGGGAAAATAACTTACATTCCCTTTCAGGATATCCTGTCGCCCGGTACCGTCTTTCTGATTATTGAATTTTCCGTTTACGGAGCGATTAATAGGTATTTCGTGAAAATTGGCTCCTCCAAGACGGTAGTTCTGTGTGTCGGCATATGAAAACACCCTGCCTTGCAGCAAAGGATCATTGGATACATCAATACCCGGAACCAGACGGCCCGGATCAAACGCGATCTGTTCTGTTTCCGCGAAAAAGTTTTCAGGGTTCCTGTTGAGGGTCATCGTTCCTATGATTTTTACAGGGACAAGTTCCTCCGGTATGATTTTAGTCGGATCAAGGAGATCAAAAGAAAATTTAAACTCATCCTCTTCCGGAATAAGCTGAACCCCCAAATCCCATTGAGGGAAATTTCCTTTTTCAATATTTTCCCACAGATCCCGACGGTGAAAATCGGCATCAAAACCTGATATTTTCTGCGCCTCGTTCCATGCCACCTGATGAACTCCCAGTCTGGGTTTCCAGTGAAATTTCACAAAGGTTCCTTTATTTTCACTGTTCAGGAATTTGAAAGTATGGACACCAAATCCCTCCATCATCCGGAAAGACCTTGGTATTGCCCTGTCCGACATTGCCCACATAATCATATGTGCCGACTCCGGCATAAGGGAAATAAAATCCCAGAAAGTATCATGTGCCGATGCCGCCTGAGGCATTTCGTTATTGGGTTCAGGTTTGACAGAATGAACCAGATCAGGGAAATTCATCGCATCCTGGATAAAGAATACCGGAATGTTGTTCCCGACCAGGTCGTAATTCCCTTCATCCGTATAGAATTTCACAGAAAACCCTCTCACATCTCTCGCCAGATCTGTGGAACCTTTAAAGCCCGCGACAGTAGAAAAACGGATAAAAAGCGGTGTTCTGGCACCTTTTTTCAGAAAAGCGGCTTTGGTATATTGTGAGATATCAGCCGTAGCTTCAAAAACACCATGCGCACCCGAACCGCGTGCATGGACCACCCGCTCGGGAATCCTTTCCCGATCGAAATGCGCCATCTTATCCTGATAAATAAAATCCTCCAGTAGTGAAGGCCCGCGGTCGCCGGCTTTCAACGTATTATTATTATCATGGATACCCACCCCATCATTGGTGGTCATTTTCTTATCCTGATTATCAATAAGATGCTTGTTCAACTGGTCTATTTTCCTGTTTTCTTCTGAAGCGGACATACCCTGACAATTTTAGGTGAATAACTAAAGGATTTAACATTCAGGGGCCGGAATTGTTTTGAAATTGATCCTTATTAAAA
>JBEBXQ010000182.1:0-6907 GCA_040391535.1 Telluribacter sp.
GAATTAACTATATAAGCTGTTTCTTTTGTTTTTCCATTTCCGTTTGCCAAAATAGAATTTGTCAGAACTTTTAACTGATTTGTATATAAAATATTTTTTTCAGAAGTCTTATCCTTCTTATTATATGCCACCCGCAGAATTGCGATAATTTCTGAATTTACAGGGTCCTTTTCTAATAACTTTTCTCCGGAGATTATAGTTTTTTTGAAATTTCTCTTTGAAAAATGGCCAATACAATTTAAATAATCAAAGTCTAATTCCAAAGTACTGTAGTTTGAATAATACTTTCCATAAAGTAGATTTTCACCTTCTTCATTGGTTAATAAAGCTGGATCAGTCTTAAATTTTGTTATCAACTTTTCATAGAAAAAAAATGGAATTTTCATCTTGTATATTTTTTAAGAGAATCTAAATTCAAACTTTGACCGAATATCAGGTTTGAAGAAAAGGTAAACAGAATGATTGCAAAAAATTTGTTCATTATGCTTGTTTTTTTTGATATTTCACTATCGCTTCGGGTATTTTCAAAATGGGCCATTTCAGCACTGAGTTTATTATATTTTCTAGCATTTAACTTTGGAAATATTTCATAGAATTATTTCCAACTTATTTTTGGCAATACTTTAATTCCAGTTATTCACTATGATGTTTTGATTTGCCTTCCTTTAATTTTACCATCAGTCGTAAAATTATCATATTCTCGTCCGTAAATAACTATCCAACCAAGTTCTTTCAGTTTATCATTCGTTAATCTCTCTTCGTTGTACTCTGTTAAACGTACGTTTCCATATTTGCTCAAAGCAATTTGAATTTGTTCCTTATTGTCAAATAAGAAAATATATTCAGCTACACTGGGGTCACAACGTGTTATCCAAAATAAAATTTCTATAAAGTCAGACAAACTGTTAATGTCCAGTTCAAACGCTTCATTAAAAGTATTGTTTCCAACAATTTTTTCAAGTTTATGATAAGCATTTTTTAACGGTCTAAATTTATTATCCCTGTTGCCGAAAAAGTCAAGTTTCAGATGAGAGATAATAATAAACTTAGTTACGTTTATCGTCAGGAACAACTCGGTTAGCTTATCTGTCAATTTACTAGTAAAGGTGTCAATATCAGAGTAATCCAACCCGATGATTTTATTGAAAGTTGAATAATCAATTTCATTATTTTTCAAGCAGTCAATTATTTCCAAATATAAATGCTCTTCATTGTCATCCTTGTAATATTGCAACATTTCTTCATCGTAAAATATTTTCTGAATTTTAGTGAGCTCGGAGCCAATAATTCTCTTTGTCTTTACGATTTCGTTTCTTGTCGTGAGTGTCATCATAATATCTGCTCTTTACCCTCCAATAACCACAATGGAAAGAAAGGTTACACAGTTTTGATTAAAAGGGTTTATATAGATTAAGCATTTTCAATGGTGCTGCATAATAGTAAAACATATGCTTATTACCAGACTATTTATGAACAGTTTTATTTAGTGGCTAAAAAATGTGAAGCTAACTAAGCTAACCCAACCTTCAATAGGTGAAATACCGATAAGATTAATCCAATAACTGTAAACTTTTTTAGGAGGAGTCGAGCTTTGCAGATCACCCACCCCTGCAACCGCACAAATCTTACTCACCCCCCTCCCGAGGAAGGGATTTGGGCTTGGTTGCCTTAATAGAACTTTTCCAGGTTTGATTAAATGCAGATGTAAACAAAAAAGCCACTCACAATCAACTTGTAAGTGGCCAGATTTCAGCGTCGGGATGACAAGATTCGAACTTGCGACCCCTTGCACCCCATGCAAGTGCGCTACCGGGCTGCGCTACATCCCGCTGTATTCGGGTGCAAAAATAGAGATTTTAAACTTCTTTCAATAAAATCTTTCCTCTTTTTTCAAAAAGGTTATCCGGCCCAGTTTTCCCGGTCCAGGCTGCGGTACTGTATGGCCTCTGCCAGATGCTCAATTTTAATTTCTTCGCTTCCCGCCAGATCGGCTATGGTTCTGGATACTTTCAGAATACGGTCATAAGCCCGGGCAGACAGCCCTACCCTTTCCATGGCAGTGCGTAACAGCGCTTTTCCGGCTTCGTTAATGACACAGATTTCCTTTACCATTTCGGGAGGCATCATGGCGTTGCAATGGATTTCAGGATGACCGGTAAAGCGTTTTATCTGGATTTCCCTTGCCCTGATCACCCGTTCTCTGATCTGCTCGCTGCTTTCCGATTTACGGGTGGATGAAATCTGATCAAAAGAAACCGGTGTTACTTCCACATGCAGGTCAATCCGGTCAAGCAACGGCCCGCTTACTTTATTCAGGTATTTCTGCACCACGCCCGGCCCGCAGACACACTCTTTATCCGGATGGTTGTAATATCCGCACGGACAAGGGTTCATGCTGGCAATCAGCATAAAATTGGAGGGGAACTCCACCGCCATCCGCGCTCTTGAAATGCTTACTTTGCGTTCTTCCAGCGGTTGCCGCATTACCTCCAGTACGGTGCGTTTAAACTCCGGCAATTCGTCCAGGAACAGCACGCCGTTATGTGCCAGTGAAATTTCTCCTGGTTGCGGAAAGCTTCCGCCCCCTACCAGTGCCGCGTCAGAAATGGAATGGTGTGGTGCCCGGAACGGCCGTCTCGAAACCAGGGACGAACGGGATCCCAGCTTTCCGGCTACGGAATGAATTTTGGTGGTCTCCAGTGCTTCCTGCAAAGTGAGTGAAGGCAATATGCTGGGAATGCGCTTGGCAAGCATGGTTTTTCCTGCTCCCGGCGGACCAATCATGATGACATTGTGCCCTCCGGCGGCGGCAATTTCCATTGCCCTTTTGATGTTCTCCTGACCCTGCACATGCGCAAAATCGGCATCATAGTTGTTGAGCGTATTGAAAAAGAGGTCGCGGGTATCCATCTGCAGCGGCTCTATATCCTGCTTTTCTTCGAAAAAAAGGATGGCCTCCTGCAAGGTATTGACCGGAATAACGTCAATATTATTCACAATGGCTGCTTCATGAGCATTTTCAGCCGGCAATACAAAACCTTTAAACCCTTGTTTCCGGGCTTCGATGGCGATGGGCAAAACGCCTTTTATCGGCCGGAGCTGTCCGTCAAGCGACAGTTCGCCCATAATCACATAATCCTGCAGGTTTTTGACCGGTGTAATCTGTTCTGAAGATTCCAGTACGCACAGGGCTATCGGCAGGTCATAAGAAGAACCCTCCTTCCTGATGTCGGCAGGAGCCATATTGACCACCACTTTCTGCCGGGGCATTTTGTAATTAAAATATTGCAGTGACGCCTCTACCCGCTGCTGGCTTTCCTTAACGGCACTGTCGGCCAGGCCGACCATGAAAAAATGTAAACCCTGCGTAACCGTCACTTCAATAGTAATCATGTTGGCATCTACACCATAAACAGCACTTCCAAATGTTTTCGATAGCATGTGTCAGATAAATTTAAAAGATCAATTCAGGATTGATTTCTCGCGGATAGCCATCGCCACCCTTATTTCATTATAACTAAACTGCTCGTCCAGAAATTCATAAACCGGTTTCAAAGGATCGTTCTTCCCGGCACCCAGCTGATCCAGCGCATGGATGATCTGTTTACGGGCATTTTCCGAAATAAGCCCTTCCAGTACGACCGGCTGTCCGTCGTCCGAAAGCCGTATCAGATGCGCCAGTACTGTTGCAGGGCTGAGGTTTCTGGCCTGGGCGATTTCCTCCAGCGAAAAGCCCTCATTATACAATTCCATTGTTTTCAGAAAGGTATCTCCCTGTTTTGAAGATTTCTCTGTCCGCCTGGTTTCTTTTTCAAACAATAATATTTCTGAAATAAACAGCTCTCCGAAGCGGCGGAATTTCTCATCCCCTACCCCTGAAATCTGTTTCATCTGCATTTCGGAAACGGGTTTTCTGGCTGCCATCTCTGAAAGAGTGGTATCATGAAATACCTGATAAGGGGGAATACGTAAACCGTCAGCCAATTGTTTCCGCAGCTGTCGCAACCGGTCAAACAGGGCATCCCGTATAATTTCCTTTTTCGGTTTTTCTTTCGGCGCCCGTTCTTCTTCCCGCGCTTTGCGCTCGGCCAGCGGAATGAATTTCACCAGATCCACTTTCATCCCTTTTTTCAGTACCTGATGGCTGACTTCATTGAGCTTCAGCGAATGGCCTTCATCATACGCAATATCAACGATACCGGAATTCAGCATTTGCCCCAGGTAATCAGCCCATTCATCTCCACGTACATCACGGCCCACCCCGAACGTAGGCAGCCGGTCATACCCGTGCCTGGTCACATTCATATTCCGGCTCCCGCGCAGAATATCAATTACCATGGTCATCGCGATTTTCTGGTCGGTACGGGCAACGGCCGACAATGCTTTCTGCGCCAGAATAGTGCCGTCGAACCGGCTTCGCGGATTGTGACAGACATCACAGTTACCGCAGTCCTGCAGCACGCTTTCGTTAAAATAGCTCAGCAGAATCCGGCGGCGACAGATATCGGCATCGGCATACTGCTTAATCCGGTTCAGTTTGGCCATCAGCAATTCCTTCTGCTCGGCCGGCTGCTCTGAATTTGCAATCATTTCCTGCCGCATGATCACATCCTGATAGCTGTAAAAAAGCACGGTATCCGCCTGCAGGCCGTCACGCCCGGCACGGCCTATTTCCTGATAATAGCTTTCGACATTGGAAGGCAGGTTGTAATGGATCACCCAGCGGACATTGGATTTATCAATACCCATCCCGAAGGCAATGGTTGCCACGATGATCTGAATATTGTCATTCAGGAAGTCCTCCTGCACACCCGCACGTATTTCCTGCGGTAATCCTGCATGATAGCATCCGGTACGGAAACCCAGTTTCTGCAAGGAAGCCGCAACGGATTCGGTTGTTTTCCGGCTTAAGCAGTAAATAATACCTGCCTGGCGCGGCCGCTTATTCAGAAAACTTTCAATCTGCTGCAGTCGTTTTTTGCCGGGCAAAACCGTCAGGCTGAGATTGGGCCGGTCAAAACTGGAAATAAATATCCGGGACTGAGCCATATCCAGCTGCCGCATGATATCACGGCGCGTAACGCGGTCTGCCGTGGCAGTCAGGGCAATCACGGGTATACCGGGAAAAACCTGTTTCAGAATTTTGAGCTGACGGTATTCCGGCCGGAAATCATGCCCCCAGGATGAAATACAGTGCGATTCATCTACGGCAATCATGGATATTTTCCAGTTGCGGATATGATCCAGTGTATTGCCTGCAAAAAGCCGCTCCGGAGAAATATATAACAGTTTAAGCTTACCCAGACGGGCTTTCCAGAAAACCCCGTCCTGTTCCTGGGCCGAAAGTGTCGAGTTCAGGTATTCAGCCTCAACCCCGTTTCCTTTCAACGCTTCGACCTGATCTTTCATGAGGGCGATCAGCGGAGAAATCACTAAGGCGATTCCCTCTTTTAAAATAGCGGGAATCTGATAACAAATGGATTTTCCTCCGCCTGTAGGCATCAGTACCAGGCAATCTCTGCCATCAAGTACCGTATCTATAATTTCTTCCTGCTGCGGACGAAACTCATCATAACCAAAATAATGCTTAAGCGCCTGATGTTTTTGTGAAATCATTTCATTGTTAAGATTAACCAGTGTGTGTGGAAAGTGTACGGGGTTAATTTTGAACCGTAAGGTAAAAATAACAGAATTAAATACTTTTGCCTGACAAAACTACCTGAAAATCGCATGTCCGTAAAAACATTTTTGTTATTGGGAGCCAATCTGGGTGACCGGGAAAAGCAGCTGGCAGAAGCCATCGGGAAAATCAGCGGGCAAATCGGTGATATCCTCAAAGTCTCTTCTGTCTATGAAACCGAACCCTGGGGAAGCACAGACCAGCCCACCTATCTCAATCAGGTAATTGAAGTAAATACCGACCTTGAAGTGGAAGCCGTGCTGGAGCATGCACTGGCCATTGAACAGGAGCTGGGGCGGATCAGAGAAGTAAAATGGGGAGCCCGGATTATCGATATTGATATTCTTTATTATGGTGATTTCACCTGTCAGACAGCCCGGCTTACCCTGCCGCATCCTTTTTTACATGTCCGGAGGTTTACGCTCACACCCCTTTCGGAAATCGCACCTGACTGGCAGCACCCGGTACTCCTGCAGACCAATCAGCAGTTGCTTCGGAGTTGTCCGGATGATAGTCAGGTAAAAATTTTCCACAGATCAGTCTGAGAATCTGTTCCATGAAACAGAAAACCCGTAACTTTGCGGGCAATTTGTAGTAATCAAAAAACATTCCATAAATCATGTCCGCAATAGCAGATCAAGCGCGGTTAGCCGACCGTATCAATGCATTAGAAGAATCTTCAACCCTTGCCATGACCAAAAAGGCCCGTGAACTGGCTGCGCAGGGACATCAGGTGATCAGCCTGAGTGTAGGAGAACCTGATTTCAAAACACCTGCCCATATTTGCGAAGCAGCCAAAAAAGCTATTGACGATGGTTTTCATGGCTACTCACCTGTAGCAGGCTACCCTGACCTCCGTCAGGCCATTGCCGATAAATTCAAACGTGACAATAATATTGACTGGAAAGCCGAGAACATTGTGGTTTCCACAGGTGCCAAACATTCTCTGGCTAACGCTATTCAGGTACTGATCAATCCGGGTGATGAAGTAATCATCTTTGCTCCTTACTGGGTAAGTTATTCTGAAATGGTGAAACTGGCCGAAGGAAAATCGGTGATCATTGAAGGAAGCTTCGAAAACGATTTCAAAGTAACGCCTCAGCAATTTGAAGAAGCGATCACTGACCGTACCAGGTTAGTGATGTACGCGTCTCCCAACAACCCGACCGGCTCTGTTTATTCAGAAGCGGAACTTCGTGCTATTGGTGATGTATTGGAAAAACATCC
>JBEBXQ010000183.1:0-6615 GCA_040391535.1 Telluribacter sp.
TATCAGACAACAATTACCGGCTGCTTGCTTTGGTCTGATTATTTACAGGGGTATCTTTAGTATAATCGTAAAGGAGCTTACCCTTATCGTCCCATTCCCGGAGTACAAAAGGATCGAATTCCTCGTCCCAGCAACTTTCAGGATACTGAATCTCCTGTTTCCGTTGTCGTTTGAACTGATAATATTCTGACCATTTTCCAACACGCTTTCCACGTTCATACTTACCCTGGGTCATCAGTTGACCTTCTTTATAAAATGCCAGGTACTCTCCGTCTATTACGCCAAACTGCACAGGCACTATTTCCTTTATACGAGTATAAGACGAATCAAAATAAGAAATCCGCGATTCTGCCGGGAAGCCTTTTGACCAATGTGATTTATCCAGCAGGTTATACTTTGCATCATACCGCACCCATCGCCCGTCTCTGGCACCTTTGTAATAATACCCTTCTTCAACAAGATTCCCTCTGACATATTTCTTATAAGATCCATGCAGGGGTAAAGCTCTCGATTTATCCTGAACCACTGACCGGCTCAGTTTTTTTGTTTTCGTATCATACCATTGTGTTTCTGACAGACGGACATATTCACTAATGGGCTCGAAGGTTTTAAGTACATGAAAGACTTCAATATTGGCTTTGTCTCCGCTCCCGTATTTTATGGTCATTTGCTCCATAGGCACGCCTTTGTACTCTACTTTTGACAGCTTTAATTTTTCTTTCTTCGCCTTTTTCTCCTTTTTATGCTCTTTATATTCCCGGACTTTCAGCCCAAGATCAAGGTCTTCTGTACCTAATAACTGAGAAAGGGATGTGGCGGCATTCTTACCACCAGGCAAAACAACTGAAGCAGACGGATCAAGCCCGGAGATTTCAAGTCCGGTACTTTTCTTTAAATTTGCGGCAGCACTGTCAACCCTGGAATACGCTTCTTTTGCACGCGAATCACTTTTTTGCGCGTAACTGAGACTTTTTATTCCAACTACAATCAAAATAGCTAAGATTAACTTTCTAAAGGCGGCCAGTGCCGTAAACCAACAGTTCATAAAATGATAATTTGAAAAAACTACCTTTTGCCATCAGGATGGCATTTTTATAAATAAGTATTCGTTAATAGATTTGTAACGAAATTCAAATCCACATATTCATTATTTAGCATTAAAATTACACAAAACTTTGGACAAAAACGCAAAAATATACGTTGCAGGTCACAGGGGAATGGTAGGGTCTGCCATTTGCCGGAAACTGGCAGCAGATGGTTATCAACACATTATCACACGCACCTCTTCTGAGCTGGATTTACGGGAACAGAAAGCAGTGGAACGTTTTTTCGAAGAGAATAAACCCGACTATGTTTTTCTGGCCGCGGCTAAGGTAGGAGGTATTATGGCCAATAACACTTTCAGGGCTGATTTCCTTTATGAAAACCTTCAGATTCAGAACAACGTCATTCATTCATCTTATGTGAATGATGTTAAGAAATTATTATTTCTGGGTTCCTCCTGTATTTACCCCAAGCTGGCTCCGCAACCGATAAAAGAAGATTATTTGCTGACAGGATTACTGGAACCCACCAATGAACCTTATGCTATTGCGAAAATTGCCGGTATTAAAATGTGTGAAGCATACAGAGATCAGTACCAATGTAATTTTATTTCAGTCATGCCCACCAATCTGTACGGCCCCAATGATAATTATGATCTGCAAACCTCTCATGTGCTGCCGGCAATGATCCGGAAGTTCCATGAAGCAACAACGAATGGCACCGGAGTTGTGAATCTATGGGGAAGCGGCAAACCCATGCGTGAATTTCTTCATGCCGACGACCTGGCAGAAGCCTGTCTGTTCCTGATGGAAAATTACGACGAGCCGGGGCTTGTCAACATTGGTACCGGCGAAGACGTAACGATCCGGGAACTTGCAGAAACCATTGCAGCCGTTGTTGGTTTCGATGGAGTTATCGAATGGGACGCAACCAAGCCCGACGGAACGCCGCGAAAGCTCATGGATGTCAGTAAGCTCCACGCATTAGGATGGCAGCATACTACTCCACTTAAGGATGGGATCAGCCGCACATATCAGGATTTCCTGAAACGTTATGTAGAGTATGCCGTATAATGGAAACGCCTGTTATTAATAATTGCTGAGCAATAAAAGAGCCTCTTTCAGAAAACATTACAAGATGTGCATCAGGAGACACAACAAAGCTAGAATCAAGAGGTAGTATAAATAAAATTATCACAGGAATTGTAAACCTGTTCTGACAAATCAGAAAATTTCCCGGAATATCAGGGCAACCATTGCTTACAGCAACAGGACCTGGGCCTTCAAGGTATTTTTCAGGTCAGTACAGACAGATAAGTTTAATGGTTGAGAATGATTCCGTTATAAAGAATCAGGAAAAACTATCAATTCCCCAAGAATATGACGATAAGCAACTGCCAATATAGCTTTTTGCCTAATTATTATTCTTATTTCTGAAAATCAATACAATAATATTCTGATTTATATCTAAATTTGCCGAAAATCAAATTTCAATTTACACAATCTCTCAGAAAGGGATATATTTATGACTAAAATCGATCAGATAGACCGTAATGTACTTGAAAAATTACAACGGAACGCAAAGATAACCAACGCTCAATTATCCAAAGAAATAGGACTTTCTCCGGCTCCAACCCTGGAACGTGTAAAAAAACTTGAACAATCCGGTATCATTAAAAGCTACCACGCCAAACTGGAGCCTTCAAAAGTAGGATTGAATGTTACCACTTTTGTTCAGGTTTCACTGATAGGTCATAGGAAATCGGTCACAGAGTCATTTGTGGAGAAAATCAACAGCATACCGGAAGTTATTGAATGCCATCATATTACAGGTACAGCCGATTTTCTTTTAAAGGTTATTTCTGAAGACATCAGTACCTATCAGAAGCTGATGCTGGAAAAAATCAATGAAATTGAAGAAGTATCCAATACGCAATCGATGGTAATTCTTTCAACTTTTAAAGACAGTAAAGTATTACCAATCCCTTGATTTTAATCAAAACGCGTTTATAAAAAGAGCATTCCAAAACTGGAGTGCTTTTTTATAAACGGGCTATTTACCTGTCTTTCTGGCCGCCCTTCTGGATTTTTTCAAAGAATCCATTGCCGCTCTGGCATCTTTGTTATAGCTTGATTTTTTGTCAGACTTATCCAGCACCATTTTAAAATAACGCTGAGCCTCCTCTGTATTTTTTTCCGCCTGTGCAATTTTCCCCAGCCCCAGCATTGATGACAAATAATATCCTGCTTTTGTATCATTGGTAGCTTCTGAAAATGTCATCGCTTGCCTGTAATAATCCTTTGCCTTTTCGTAATTCCGAAAGTAATTATGATTGTAATACGCCAGCACATAGGCTGCATTCCGACCGCTTACACCTTCATAACCCAACGATCCGTTGCTGATTTTATTCAGAATATTTTCCGCAGCAACCTGTGCCTCGTTCATCCGCCCGGTTACAAAAGCTGTACGGCAAAAATAACGTTCAAAATAAGGATTATCAGGATAAGTCTGCCACATATATTTGGCCATATCATAGGCCTTGTCATACTGTTTTTCCATGCTATAGATCTGTAAAAGAAAATAGCGGGCCTCCACCCTTGTATAAAATGCATAGTTGGCCACTTCTTCCAGTTGCTGTTGTCCGAGCTTCTTATTCCCTTTGGGAAAGAACAACAGAATAGATTTGAGCAAAGGATATTCCTTAGGGATCCACTCTGCGTAATAATTATACAGACCATCTCCGAACAGTAATTCAGGAGTCAGATCCCCCTTTCCTTTACTTTCATCCAGATACCGGAGTGCCTTTTTCCCCGCAAATGTTGCCTTTGTCCATTTTTTACGTTCAGCATAAAGTCTTCCTTTAAAAGCCCAGGCTGCTGCCAGGAAAAATGAAGGCTCCACTTTATTTTCTTTGATATCATAGAGCTTTTCGGCCAGCGCAATACTGGAGTCAAGATGCATTTCAAAGCGGGTATCATAAGCCGTATTGTCGGGATTGGGTACGATCTTCCACCACTCTGCCAGAGCCATCAGGAAATGTGGCATCGGATGCGCCGGATAACGGTATTGCAACCACCTGAATTCTTTGTCGGCCTCAATAAACTTATAGTTATAAAGCAGGTTTACAGCTTCCGTTGCTTCAATCTGTACGCCAGGATTTTTCAAAACCATATCATAGTCCTTATCAAAATCTGCAGCAGAGTATAATTGAGCGCCGGCATAAAAAGCAGTTACTAAGATTATAATCAGGCCGGATAAAATATTTCGGAGCAAAAATGGCATATGAAGAAGGTATTAACCCGTTTTACGCAATACTAACGACTGTTTTCAAAAATACGTTTGCAAAGATCTATCTTTTTAAAAAATAAGCTAATTTAGACACTCTTCTTCCAGCAAAAAGTAATGATTCAGATTAAAGATAAAACTTTTGTACCGCTACTTTCCAGTGAAACGCTCAGGCATAGGATTGCTGAACTGAGCCGAAAGATAAGTGATGATTATCAGGATAAAAATCCACTTTTTCTTGTAGTACTTAACGGCGGATTTATTTTTGGTGCAGACCTGATCAGAGGCATAACCATTCCGTGTGAGGTGACCTTTATCAGGCTCTCTTCTTATAATAATGTGCGGTCTACCGGCAATGTGCGCCAGATTATGGGGTTATCCCAATCTGTTGCCGGCCGGAACGTCATTGTTGTAGAAGATATCGTGGACACAGGTCTCACTATGAAATTTCTGACCGATTACCTGCTTAAAGAAAGTGCAGCCTCTGTAAAAATAGCTACCTTACTCGAAAAACCGGATGCACTTAAAATTCCTTTGGAATTACATTACACCGGATTTCAGATTGCTAACCGCTTTGTAGTGGGTTTTGGTCTGGATTATGACGAAGAAGGCCGGAATCTCGACGCGCTTTACGTTCTGAAAGAACAGACATAGTGATTGTAACCAATAACCCGATAATTATACTGGTGTTCTCCGAATACCTGAATTCCAAACCTACATTTTAATAATTATGCGTATTCAATTTTATGGCGCCGCCCAAACAGTCACCGGAAGCAAACACCTGATCACCACTGAAAAAGGAACTCAAATTCTGCTGGACTGCGGAATGTTTCAGGGTATCAATACTGATGATTTCAATCAGAAGTTTGGTTTTGAGCCTTCAGAAATCGATTATCTGCTGCTTACTCATGCTCATATTGATCATTCCGGATTAATACCCCGGCTGGTAAGACAAGGGTTTAACGGGCCTATTTACTGCACTTCCGCTACCATAGATTTATGCAGGATCATGCTGATGGACAGTGCTTATATTCAGGAAAAAGACCTGCAACGGGTTAATGAAAGAAGACGGCGGCAAAACCGGGTGGAACTGGAATTACTCTATGGAGTAGATGATGTGCACAAAACACTGGAACTGATGAAACCGGTGCAGTATAACCAACCTTTTTTTCTGAATGACGGAGAAGTGGAAGCTTTTTTTACGGATTCAGGGCATATTCTCGGCAGCGCTGCCGTCCATCTGGTCATACCGGATCAGGGTACCTTTAAAAGTGTAACTTTCACAGGCGATATCGGGCGACCTAATGATAAAATTCTTAATTCACCGCAACCGTTTCCTCAGCCGGATATACTGATCTGCGAATCGACCTACGGAGACAGATTACATGAAACAGCGGCCGATATGAAAGAAAAATTGCTGGAGGTAATTCATGAAACCTGTATTGTAAACAAGGGTAAGCTGTTAATACCTGCTTTTGCTGTTGACCGCACCCAGGAACTGATCTATGCACTCGATCAGCTTTCGAGTGAAGGCAAATTACCCCGGATTGACGTTTATATTGACAGCCCGCTGGCAGTACAGGCAACCAGGGTAATGAAAAAAAATGATGAATATTTTAATCCGGAAATACTGGACTATATTGAAAAGGACGGTGACGCTTTTGCTTTTCCTAACCTACACTATATTTCTGATGTAGAGCAATCCAAAGCACTGAACAACAGTACCGAACCATGTATCATCATCTCGGCTTCAGGAATGGCAGAAGCCGGGCGTATCAAGCATCATATCGCCAATAATATCACCAAACCCGATACCACCATCCTGCTGGTAGGTTATGCCGGACCTGAAACCCTTGCCGGTGCGTTGAAAAGAGGTGACCGAACCGTAAAAATTTTTGGAGATGAACTTCCTGTCATCGCGAAAGTGCGATCGATGGATTCATTTTCAGGTCATGGTGACTATAATGAGATGATCAACTACCTTTCTTACATAAATTCTGAAAAAGTTAAGAAAGTTTTTTTAGTACACGGAGAGCCTGAAACTCAGGAGAATTTCCGTAAAAAACTGCTTTTAGAAGGCTTTAAACAGGTAATAATTCCGCAATTGTACGAAGGTTTTATTGTATGAAATAATTTTTTTTATACTTTTGCACCACTGAAAGCCGAAGTGGTGGAATTGGTAGACACGCACGTTTCAGGGGCGTGTGGGAGCAATCCTGTATGGGTTCGAGTCCCATCTTCGGTACAAAAAGCAGTTTCCGGCAACGGGAGCTGCTTTTTTGTTGT
>JBEBXQ010000184.1:0-6419 GCA_040391535.1 Telluribacter sp.
ATGAATAAACGTTCTTTCATCCTGGTCGGGGCAGGGCTTGTGGCCGGCTCCATTGCCGGTTATCTGTATTACCACTACGTAGGCTGCATTTCCGGAACATGCAGCATTACCTCTGATCCTGTAAACAGTACCTTATATGGGAGTGTTACCGGGGCGCTGTTCTTTAGCCTCTTTGACAATAGCAAAGAAAAAAAGACAATCCACTGACTTTACTCAGATAACCCGGGAGGAGTATAATAAGCCTGTTCGGGAGGACGTTTTTTTACAAAGTATAACACTGAATTCAGTAAATAACATGAGTACATTTTCAGAATTAATCAATACGGAAAAGCCGGTTCTGGTCGATTTTTTCGCTACCTGGTGCGGTCCTTGTAAAACAATGGCGCCTATGCTGGAGGAGTTGAAAAAGAAGGTAGGAGACACAGCCACTGTTATCAAAATAGACGTAGATAAAAATCCGGCTGTGGCCGCGAAATACCAGATTCAGGGTGTGCCGACGCTGATGGTTTTCAAAGAGGGGAAGATGGTATGGAGGCAATCCGGAGTGGTGCCTGTTCATCAGTTAGAGCAGGTTATTCAGCAATATAAGTAAGTGAAGTAAAACTATACTTCACTTACTTCTTCATGTAATTGTTCAAAATATTCTTTTTTGACAACGGACGCGGTTTTATGGTCACCGGTATGGCTCCAGCCCGGTGGCATAATCATATAGAGAAACTTGTTTTTTATACCCGGAGCTTTTATAATGTCTTTGGCAAGTTCTCTTATTTCTCCGAAATAAGCATCCAGAAACGCCCCTTTTTCCATGGGTCGCGTAATACCGTATTCAATACGGACTTCCTTCTTTTCATCCTGATAGGTCCCGAATACACGATCCCAGATATTAAGGAGATTACAGAAATTAGTATCCATATACAGTGGATTGCGGGCATGGTGCACACGGTGGTGCGAGGGTGTCAGAATGTATTTCTGTAAAAAGCCCATTCTGCCGTCTTTCATCAGATCTTCACCAACATGGATAAAAGCACCCCAGGTCCCGTCGATAAACATAATGAGAAACAGCAGTGGAGGATTTACGCCCAACAGTATACAAATCGACGTGCGGATCACATCAGCATAAGGAGCTTCCAGGAAAAAATGAGCATACGTAACCGAAAGATTCATGTATTCGGGAGCATGATGTGTTGAATGCAGGCACCAGAATAACCTTACCTTATGGCCAAGATAGTGGTAAATAAAGTGTGCGAATTCCCACACCACATAACCGTAAATAAACCAGTACCAGCTAAGGTCTGATTTGAAAAGTGCGATGGGTTCAAACAGTCCGATACAAAATGCTACGGCGGCAATCGATATAAATCTGGAAATGAAGCGGTTCAGGATATAGGTGAACAGGGAAATTTTATATTCGTGAAAAGAGAGTTTACGATAAAACAGTCCGCGGATTACTTCAATAATGAGCAATACAGGGATAAGCGGTGTAAGTGCGGCACGGATACCATCCTGAGTAAGCAGTGCTCCGTAATTTCCGGTTCTGATGATTTCAATCAGGCCCTTGAAACTGAAAAAGCCTGTAATTTCTCTAAAAAGGGTTTCGAATATTTCCATAAATTCAAAATACAATCATTATTCAGCGAATCAATAACAGAGGCTATCCAGGATTGACAGCCTCTGTTATATTGTTGAAAATCAGTTAAATCCTTCGTTCTGCAGTAAATTGCGGTTGTTGTCAATCTCTCTTTTAGGAATAGGCAATAACAGGTTTTTAGCCGCGAATGTTTTATTGTAAATTGTGGTATGGCCAACGAAATCGTCCCATTGCCTGGTAACATCATTTCTGATTTTCCGTGTACGGATCATGTCAAACCACATTTTCCCTTCAAAACACAATTCGAAGTATCGTTCAGCCCATACGGCCTTTTCAAATTCATCGGCATTGGAGGTGGTTACTGCCGGCAGTTCAGCTCTGGATCTGATCAGATTCAGGCTTTCTTTGGCCAGGGCGTTCGGTGCTCCTTCCGCACGGTTGGAAGCTTCTGCATACATCAGTAATACGTCGGCATAGCGGTAAATCGTATAATTCAGGTTCGCTTTTGCATCGCTGTCGA
The DNA here is from genome assembly GCA_040391535.1 of Telluribacter sp. Taxonomy (GTDB): domain Bacteria; phylum Bacteroidota; class Bacteroidia; order Cytophagales; family Spirosomataceae; genus JBEBXQ01. Next base: position 2,109 of record JBEBXQ010000184.1, read on the forward strand.
TAGCTACTTTATCAAACCATTTGTAAATGTAATATCCTCCCAGCTCCAGCTTGTCGCGCCGCGGGTCACCTGCAGGGTAATCTGACGGATGTCCTTTGTAGAAAGTATAGAAAAACTGTTTTTCTTCCGCACGTTTGTCTCCGTTTTCAAAGCTTTCCACAAATTCTTTACGTGGGGTAAGCCCGCCGTATTCATCTGAATAACTCGCGATCCCCCGCAGGGTAGGTAAGGTAACAGGCGTCATTCCGTTATGCCGGATATCCTTTTCATGCTGTACCTGCAATATAAATTCTTTCATGTTACGGTTGGCCGGATTGATCATATCCGTATATTCTTCAAACAGCGAATACTGGCCGCTGTCAATGATCTCTTTGGACCGTTTGGCTGATTCGGTATAATACTGATTGCCACCCTGTACAGGATGACCGGCGTAGGTCAGGTATACATCTGCAAGCATAGCCTTGATAGCTCCCCTGGAAAGACGGCCGGAAGTCTGCCGCCAGGGAAGATTGGCTTTTTCGGCTTCGAGCAAATCGGGAATGATGATTTCGTCGTAGATCTCTTTTACTGGCGATTTGGCCGTCTGAACCTGTGATAATTCCGTCACCAGTTCTGTTATTTTGGGTACATCACCAAACATCCTTACCAGCTGAAAATAGTAAAGCGCCCGTAATGCCCTGGCTTCAGCAATCATATTATTGCGGTCGGCTTCGGGCAGGGTACTTATTTCCCCTACTTTCTGCATGGCCAGATTGGCACGGGCAATACCGGAGTAAAGTCCCGACCACCAGTTGTCAATATAAAATGCACGGGCGTCGTATTCCAGGTTATAAAATTTAAAGGCTTCCGATTGTGAATTTCCGTCTGCTTTTCCGGTCATAAATTCCAGAAGTGAAGCGTTGTTGCCTCCCCAGCCACCGCCGCCGTTGTTCCAGGTAGTGATGTTGGAATAGGCGCCGTCAGTAAAGGCACGCGCAATTTCCGGGCTTGATACCGAAGAGGATGTCGTAAGGCTTCCGGTGGGGTTTTCCTTCAGAAAATCATCGCAGGAAGTAACCGTTAATCCGGTTAGAGCAAGAATATATAGTTTAAACTTTTTCATTGCTGTGAGAATTAGAAGGTGATATTTAAACCCAGATTATAGGTGCGCGGCCTCGGAAACTGAAAGAATTCCATATTCTGTGTCAGCTGATTGCCGAATCCTGTGAGTGCTTCAGGGTCATAACCTGAATAGTCTGAGGACAGGAAGAAGTTCTGCGCGCTGAAATAAACTCTGAGGCGTTCAAACTGCGCTTTTCCAATGGTGTTGGGAAGCGTATAACCCAGCATGAAATTTTGTCCCCGTATGAAGGATCCGTCTTCTACCCACCAGTCGTCCATTGCGGTATCATATCCTGCATTGTAGTTTCTGATTTCAGCAATGTAAGTATTCTGATTCTGCGGTGTCCATGCATCAAGCAGCGTTCTGGAGCCGCTGGCTATACCGGAGCGGTCCTCAACCGAGTGTTTGGTGGCGTTGACTGTATTGACTCCCATTACAAAACGGATATCAAAGGATAAATCAAATTTACCCAGCTGAAATGTGTTTCCGATATTCATGGTCCATTTAGGGTATCCACGCCCGATGATGGTTTCATCGGCACCGTCAATTTTTCCGTCGCCATTGATATCTTCCCATTTCAGGTCTCCGGGAAGGCGGTTAAAATCTGCAGCAAGACCTTCTTCGTTTGTCCCGAAGGTACCCAGTCGTCTGCGGCCCCAGAAGGTTCCGATGGGCTCGCCTACTCTGAGAATGTTGGTTTGTCCCAGAAACCAGGGACCGGGGAAAATATCATCGTTGTTTACACCGAGTTTCAGCACTTTGTTTTTGTTGGCTGACCAGGCAATATTGGTACTCCATGAAAAGTTATCTGTGACGATATTGCGGGTATTGATTCCGATTTCAAGCCCTTTGTTTTCTACCGATCCGATATTCTGTGTAACCGAGCCAAGACCGGTTGACCAGGGGATAGGTGCGTTCAGCAACAAGTCTTTGGTTACTTTCCTGTACCAGTCAAGGGTCAGGTCAATGCGGTTATTAAGCATACCTATGTCTACGCCTATATCCAGCTGGTCGGTATATTCCCAGCGGAGGTCAGGGTTCCCGAAAGATCCTCTCCAGATACCGGTTTGTCTTTGCCCGTCAAGCAGTACATCTCCTGTGGAAAGGAACTGCTGGGAAGCATACTGCCCGATTTCCTGGTTCCCTGTTCGTCCGATGCTGGCACGCAATTTAAAATTATTGAACACCTCACTGTTTCTCATGAAATCCTCATTAATGAGATTCCAGGCCACAGCAGCGGAGGGAAAGAACGAATATTTATTATTGATCCCGAATTTGGAAGATCCGTCATACCGGCCGGTAAAAGTCAGCAGAAAGCGCTCATTAAAGTTATAGTTCAAACGGGCAAAATAAGAGTTCAGAGACCATTCCTGATCACTGGATCCTGGTTTTTGCAGGGTCGTACCTACACCAAGGTTATGCCATCCCCAGAAATCGTCTATGAATCCCTGAGCAGAAGCTCCGAAGTTTTCCCAGCTTCTTTTCTGCCATGATAATCCGGCCAGTGCCGTGAAGTGATGGTTTCCGAATGATTTATTGTAATCCAGATAATTTTCAAATTGCCAGAAAATTTCATGATGTGCAGATACACTGGCCGAGCCTTTCTGGTCAGCTGACAGCGCGTTGAGGTCTCGTCCTGAATAGAAATTGGATTTGTCAAAACGTAATTCATACCCGAAGTTACTCCGGAGTGTGAGGTCAGGAGTAAATTTAATGTTGGAATAAAATTGCCCCAGTATCTGTGTTTTCGGGTTAAAAAGATCTCTTTCTTCGGTCAGGCGAACGGGATTCTCTCCTCCTTCCATACCAGGCCAGTCTTTGTTACGGGCCCATGATCCGTCAGGGTATTTAATGGGGAGAATGGGCAGGCCTTCCATCACCATTCTCGGAACGTTCAGCCCGCCGGATGAATTATCCACCTCACTTTGATTGGTTTTGGTAATAAACGCACTACCGCCCACTTTCAGCCAGCGGTTGACGGTATTATCAAGCGTGAATTTGGCAGAGTAACGCTGAAAATCAGAATTGCGCATGAGGCCGTTCTGATCTGTAAAACCTAATGCGATACTGAAGGTGGTGCTTTCGCTGCCGCCCCGGATAGCCAGCTCATGATTTTGTCCGAAACGCGGTTTGTAAATTTCCCGTTCCCAGTCGGTATTATACAGCGGTTTTCCGTTACTATCAAACAGGTTAGGGAAATCGAGCGGATTATTCCTGACATACTTCCCGTCGGCAAATCCCTGCGGGTCATATTTTTCAGCATTGTCAAACCCACGGTTATAGAGTTCCATGTATTCTTCCGCATTCAATGTGCCCAGGTATTTGGCAGGCGTAATGTAGGATACCCATGTGTCATAACTTACCTGTGTTTTGCCTGATTTTCCCCTTTTGGTCGTGATAATCACCACGCCGTTCGCTCCCCTGGCCCCATAAATGGCTGTTGCAGAGGCATCTTTCAGAACCTCCAGGGATTCTATATCATTAGGATTGAGCAGGTTCGCATTACTGACCCCGATAATACCATCCACCACATACAAAGGATCAAGGCTTGAGTTAATGGAGCCAACACCCCGTATCCTTACCCGTGGCTGATAACCCGGCGCTGATGACATGACACCCACATCAACCCCCGGCATACGGCCTTGCATGGCCTGTGCAACGTTGGCTGCCTGTCTGTCGAGTAGCTTGTCTCCTTTTATGGCACTTACCGAACCGGTAAGGTCGCTTTTCCTGACCGTACCATATCCGATGACGACCATCTCATCCAGGTTTTTGGAGTCGCTTTGTAAGGAAATCTGGAAATCGTTGCGGTTTCCGATCGGGAATTCTCTGGATTCAAATCCTACGAAACTGAATACCAGCGTCTGATCATTATCTTCTACTGTCAGTTGGAATTCGCCGGTTTCTGAGGTTGTAGTACCGCGCGTCGTACCTTTCACCACCACGCTTACGCCGGGCAGGGGTGTTTGGGTATCCCCGTCGGTAACTCTGCCTTTCAATGTCTTGTCAATGTTTGTGCTGAAACTCAGCGGGCTGGCCGATACGGGAAGGGAAGCCATTCCGTAGTAAAGAGGAAAAATCCCAAGGAGTAGTATAGCCAGGGTAAGTTTCCTGCCGGAAAAGTATTGATGTGTCATAGTGAGTTTGAAGTTTATAGGTTAAATCATGTACTCAAGCGAAATAATCAGGTGTTTAATTCATAGATAAAC
>JBEBXQ010000185.1:0-6317 GCA_040391535.1 Telluribacter sp.
TGTGTTTCGAATTTTTTCATAAAAATTAAAAGTTTTTGGTTTTAAAATATAGTTTATTAATCCAAATATAGATAAGGAATTCAAAAAAACACCATTTTGTATTAATTATCATAGAAATAATATAAATTTTATGATTTTGTATTTTTATAAAGTCATACTGATAACCTGTTTTTCCATAATAGCACAGGCGGATAGTTTGCTTTAATTTTTGAATTCATTACCTGCACATACAAAAGTGCCACCAGATTGAACGTTTACAGCAAGGAGGCAGATTATTTCCGGAATTTCCTTCGGGGTGGTATACAGATGCTTAATTTTGTATAACTTCTTGATTTTTAAGAATATTGTCTATATTTTTCATAAAAATCTAATCCTCTGTCACCCTTATTTACGCTTTGTTATGAAAACACTTTCAATCATTACGGCAGTTGTATGCCTGATTGCGATGGTATTTGTCGCATTCAAAACGAATATTCTCCGGGAAGAAGGCGGGAACAGCTCTTACAGTTTCTCAAGATTTCAGATGTGGCTCTGGTCAACCGTGATTATTCCGGCATTTGTACTGAACTGGGCAACCGATTCTGGTGGAGTCCCCAGTCTGAATGAGGCATCGCTGGTTCTGTTAGGTATTTCGGTCAGTTCTCTTTTTGGTTCCAATATCATTACCTCGGTTCAGAAAAGTGAACACAGAAAGCTACTCACCGCCGGGATAAACACTACATCCTTATTTAAATTTCAGGCAAATTCTGATGGTTTCTGGAATGATATTCTGAAGGATGATTCCGGCCATTTGTCTGTAGCCAGGCTTCAGAACCTGATGTTTACCTTCGTTTTTGTAATGATGTATATCTATCTGTTTTTTGACCAGGCAATGAAATATCCGGACTTTCAGCAATATACCTATGCCTTGATGGGAATTTCCACGGGAGGGTATGTAACGGCCAAAGCCGTACAAAAATAGGCTCTTGTACTCATTCTCTCTTTTGTGAAATGGGTACAGTCTAACTCGCTATGCCCTCTCAATTCCCGGTTGAGCCTGAATACAGGTTTTGGGGTTCAGTGAAACCTTCAAACGCCGCTTTGGCCGGACGGCCCGTCCAGGCATAAGGCGGCGTAAGACCCAGTGAAAAAGCTATGGTTGCAGCGAGATCATACATATAAACCTGCTGTTTGATTTCATACCCTTTTTTAACGCCTTTCCCTGAAAGAATTAATGCAATTTCTGCTTCTTCAGGTGTGGCACCTCCGTGTCCTTTGTCCTTTCCGCCGTGGTCTGAAGTAATGATGACCAGCGTGTTTTCGGCGATTCCGGCAGCACGGATACCTGTCATGATCTGACCTATTAAGCTATCTGCTTTCGAGACTGACTGATAATAGATTTCAGATCCGTGCCCGTCATGATGGCCGGCGTGATCTACATGATCCAGGTGCAAAAAGGCAAGGGTTGGTTTGGCAGTACTGATGTAACGGGCGAAGTCTGCCGTGACGGAATCTTCTGTTGAAAAATGCCGGTCGTAGGTAACGGCTTCTTTCTGGTATAACCTTCCGAAATCCCGCCAATGGTATACGACTCCGATTTCTGCATCCGGCTGCTGCTGACGTAACAAACTGAATATAGTGGGAAATCTTCCGTCTGTTTCACTGATTACCGGCGGTAAAGTATGATTGTCTATTTTCCAGTCGTTATTGATAATACCGTGTATTTCCGGCCCTGCACCCATGATCATGGACGCCCAGTTCTGGCTGCTTGCTGACGGTAAAACTGTTCTTACTTTCCAGCTTACCGCCCCCTGATTAATCAGACTGTCCAAAGCGGGAGTTGATGCATTTTTAATACCGTCGGGGCTCATACCATCTACACCAATGACAACAACATGCTGAATTCCTTCCGGATGATTTTGTTTCGTGGTTTGAGTACAGGAATTCAGCACGCCAAAGATTGCTGCTGACAAACAGAATTGAGATAGGATTTTGATCATGGTTACATCTTTTTGGGCCAATTTTATTTATGAGAATGCGGGTTAAATTGCCAATGCTGGAATCGACAGATTATTTTTTGAAATGCCTGTCCGCAAAATCCAGATAGCGCTTCCAGTCAAACAATTGAATATCATGTTCTCCCGGACGGTTATGATAACCCATGCTGCCACTACTGACCGCCTGTCCGACAGGTGGAGGCGTAGCGGAGGCCAGGCCGTTTTTGCCAAATAGCTTATAAGCCGGAAGCGCATGATAAACACCCAGGTATTCACCCAGCGGGTCAGCCCAAAGGTCTTCGCTGGCACTGGCTACATAAACAGGCCGGGGAGCAATCAGTGAAAAAAGCAAATGGGAGTCAACGGGTAACAGGGAAGGGTCGGTATTGTATTTTTTATAATTGGGACAAAACCAATAGCTGACAGCCCTGTTCAGGTCGGTGATGGTTTCTCCGAAATTCCTGCGGGCAAGGGAGGCACCGCCTTCTCCTGAATTATTGGAAATCACCAAGGCAAAGCGCCTGTCCTGCGCTCCGGCCCACAAAGCTGCTTTTCCAAGGCGGGAATGCCCCAGTACGGCTACCTGCCTGCTGTTTACGTCCTTATCGGTTTCAAGATAATCCATTACCCGGCTAAGGCCCCATGCCCACAGACTGATGCTTCCCCATTCGTCAGGAGCATCAGTTTTCGGGAATAATGACCGGATACCCTGCTCACCGGAACGGGTGGGTCTGTCAAGCTCGAAATCGCCCTGATATACGGTGACTACTCCATATCCTCTGGCGAGAACTTCTTCTACTTCCCAGCGACCGGTGAGTGTTCCGCGGCTTGCTTCTGTCGCAATATGGTCTTTCACTCCGCGGATATCGGTCCGCCGCATCCATCGTTTGTTCAAAGTGATTTCCGGGTCAGCATGGATGGCATGATTTCCCTCAAAGTTTAATCCCAGAAATACAGGTGCAGGTTGCCGGATATGAGCAGGCAGATACATCAGGATGGAAACACAATGTTCATCAGAATCTGAAAAGCATGCTTTGATTTCCTTCCGTATCGCCTTGCCGCCAATGGCATTCCTGGATTCTGAAACAACTATAAACTGTACCGGAAGCTTTGTTTCAGGTGTTTTTCCATACACTTCTTTTGAAAAAAGTTCCAGTATTTCAGGGCGACGGTATTGTTCCCAGTCAGCAACGCTATTGATTGATTTGCCGGATATTGTTTTCAGGACTTCAGGCAGTGCATAAGGCTGAACTTTCGCTTCGTCATAATTCGGGGTGTTCTGGGCCGTGACTGCAGAGATGATGCTTAACATCAGGCCAATGAAATAAAGAAACCGACGCATAATAATAGAATTCGTTGGGATTGTCTGATCAGATATAAAAGAAAGTTTTAGGGATATATAAATCTACTAACAGAAGTCAGAAACCTGCCGGAAAATATACGGTTTCAAGCGTAGAGCAGATAGTTGATCTGATAAATTTGAAGAAAGTATAGTGCCGGAATCCGGTATTAATGAATATCTTGTCATCTGTGTTTTTAATTGTAAACTAACCCCTGCACATGAAGAACTACTGCTTAGCGATTGTGTTACTTTTTTGTTTTCTGAACATTGCCGGGTCGGCTGCCGCACAAGGCGTTCATTCTCATACAGGTTTACCGGGCTATCTGATGCAGATCACGCCCGGATCCCATTGGCAGCAGACCGATTCAGTAAAGCTGCGCTTCAATGCCTTTCACACACAGGGCATGGTAAAAGCCGGCCCGTATTTTTATATATCCAGTGTTGAAATTCTGGAAGCCACCCGCCGTTACCCTGCAAAACAAAACGGCTATGACCGGGATACCGGAAAAGGCAGAGGACATGTGTTTAAGATTGACAGTACGGGGGCTCTCGTCAAAGATATTCCGGTGGGAGAAGGCGATATGTATCATCCCAGTGGCCTGGACTTTGACGGGAAATACATATGGTTTGCAGTTGCTGAATATCGTCCGGACAGCAGGTCTGTAATTTGCCGGCTGGATATTGAAACAGATGCGGTGGAAGTGCTTTTTCAGTATGATGATCATATCGGTACGCTGATCATCAATAAGGATAATCAAACGATGGTTGCCGCCAGCTGGGGCGCGGAGACGTTCTATTCCTGGCCGCTGACAAATGAAGGGAAAATCGGGTCAGGAAAAGGTGATAAAATACACAATATGTCCTGGTATATCGCCTATCAGGATAGTCAGTATGTAGGCGGCCATATGATGTTTGGGTCAGGAATACGTCAGTATAAACATCGCAACGGTACCGGATATGTACTGGGAGGGTGGGAACTGATTGATTTGCGTACCATGAAGCCCGTCTGGCAGCTGCCCGTCACCGCTGTTTCATCCGGAACAGGCAATTCGCTGGTCAATAATCCCTGTTTTGTCGAAGCCGCAGGCACCGGGGTCAAAGCGTGGTTTGCTCCGGACGATGATGAGAAAACCGTCATTTACGGATTTTATATCAGAAAGTAATCTAAAACACACTGTTTCTGTAGTACCATTTCCGGAAACGCTGTATTATTTAACAGGTAATGTGCCTGAACCTTTAACTTTTTATAAATGAAAAATCTACTGATCTGCATTTTGTTGCTTACCCTTCCTTTTCATATTTCCGCTCAGAAAAAAACAGAACCTCATAAGTCCATACCAGTACTGGCCTGGATGGGCGTACCTGCTGAAGAAACTTCTGCCGAACGCTTTCAGGAATTAAAGGAAGCAGGGATTAATATTAATTTTGTGCATTATCCTGACATTGAGTCGGTTGAAAAGGCATTGGATCTGGCACAAAAAACCGGAATTAAAATTCTGGCAGCGTGTCCTGAGCTGAAAACAGAGCCTGAAAAGACCGTAAAGCGACTGATGAAGCACCCGGCTCTGGCAGGTTATTATCTGAGGGATGAACCGTCACGGGCTGATTTTCCTGAACTAGGAGAATGGGCAAGACGTATACAGTCAGTGGATAAAGCGCACTTCTGCTATCTTAATCTTTTCCCGACCTACGCCAGCAAATCACAGCTGGGTACAGAAACGTACCGGGAATATGTAGAAACGTTTCTGAAGGAAATTCCCGCTCAGTTCATCTCTTATGATCATTATCCGCTCATGAAAAACCGGGTTTCTTCGAAAGATTATTACGAAAATATGGAACTGGTGGCCGGCATTGCCAAAACTGCCGGGTTACCCATGTGGGCGTTCGGTCTGAGTGTGGCATTTCATGATTATGCCATCCCGACACTGGCAGAGATCAGGTTTCAGGTGCATAGCATACTGGCATACGGTGCACAGACGGTACAGTATTTCACCTACTGGACACCGGTAACCACCACCTGGGATTTTCATCATGCTCCGATTACCACAGACGGTAAACGTACCGGTATCTATGATCGGATCAAGCAGATCAACAACGAAATTCAGCAGTTTTCCGGAGTATTTCTGGATGCGAAGGTGATGAATGTATGGCATACAGGAGATAAAATCCCTCAGGGGACGAAACGGATAGAAAAACTTCCGGAACCGGTAAAAGTGCTTGAGACAACAGGAGACGGTGCAGTGGTATCACTACTGGAAAAAGAAAATAAAATGTATCTGGTAATCGTCAACCGCGATTTTAAAACCCCTATGGGGCTGACTTTTTATGCAGACGAAAAAGTGGAAAAATTATTGAAAGACGGTTCCGCAGTTCCTGCCCGCCGGTATGCAAATACAACAGAAGTTGAACCAGGGGATATGATCATCTATTCCTGGAAGAAATGAGTTTCGGGAATTTGATCTGAGGTTAACGAATGACTGCCAGGCACATCCATATGCTCATTGCGTTGGTGTGCCTGGCCGTTCATTTAGTGCATGTCCGGGTTCCTGTAACCGGATTCACATTTACTCAATGCTGCCGTCTACCCGGAAAGAAACCTTGCAAACTACTCCATAAGTGCTGATTTTTCCGTCCTTTACATGTACTTTAATATCTTTGACATAAACAGAGTCAATATTCCTGACTGTTCTGGATACTTCCGTTACACAATTCTGAATGGCATCATCAATTCCTTTTTCTGAAGATGCAATGACTTCCAATACTTTTACAATGCTCATAAGGATATGGATTTTAGTTGATATACTAATAACCCTCTTTCAGTGAGATTGTTATTAAATTTTTTAAAAAGCAGTTATTCAGCACCGGAAAAGACCAGCTTCTTTGCGTTTCACTCATTAATAGATTGAATGACGTTGACCTGATAAAGAGGGCTACAAGCCCTGAGTCATGTTCAGATCAGCAGTAAAGAAGGAGAGCTGGTCATAAAGAAGATTGTTAAA
>JBEBXQ010000186.1:0-6233 GCA_040391535.1 Telluribacter sp.
GGTAATTATATCATCCAGCGCGGAAGTTAGATGAATAAATTATCCACCTGCCAAGGAATCTCTACCGGCAATGCTCCATAAGTTTTCGCATTAACAACACTGCCTTATCTTTATTAACACTTTCATCAGCACTGATGTTGACAATCACTGCCATTTCCACGCCATTATTAAAAACATACAGGCAATTTTCTACAGAATTCCAGCTGGCTGCTTCGCCTACACCTTCCACCGGAGCATAGGCTTTTGCTACCTCAGCAAACATACCGGTCATTGCCCCTGTCATTTGCTTTTGCGTCTCTTTGTCTACGCCCAGCTCATCAAGTTTTTTCAGTCTTTCATTTATTTTCTCATTCCCCGACTTCCCTTCCAAAGCTTTATCAATCTCACGGTTCATGGCATCAGTCTGTTCATCTGTAACTTTTCTTCTGCTTAAATCGAAATACTCCCGCTTCATTTTTTTAATACCTTTCAGCTCCACCACGTTTTTTTCAGGCACATCAACAGAGAAACCTGCTGCATTGACAGTCTTTATCCTATCCGACTTCCATTCATAGGTAACACTATGATAATCCGGGCTTTTCATTATTTTACTGTACTTTTTCCCGGCTTCGTCTTTGGGCGCACCCGCTACTTCAGCTGCCAGATCAACCGTCAGCAGCTCATCCAGTTTTTCAGCGTAATCAGAAAGGCAGTCAGCACTTACCAGACCCTTTATCAGAGGGTCAGATTTCTTTTCCGATTCTGTTGAATGGTTAGCTCCGCAGGAAATAAACATGCCTACGGAGAAAATGAGTACCAGGTTTTTCATCATAACTTTTAAATTATGGAATATGGATATATGTCCGTTTCAGTTTTCAGGAAAATCCGCAACAGTTGATCAATTTACCTTTATAAGCGAACTTTCAGCAAAGGCTCTGCCTGCAATTTATTCAGAATACGAAATGATAAAATATTCTATTTATTTTAGAAATAGTTCTAACGAATTTGCCGGCTTATTCTTCGGGATCCAACAGGGAATGAGTAACCGGCAGACTTCAAAGAGTAAGTAAAAGAAGGGAGATAGCCATAACGCACAACCAGGTTATATAAACCACTCACTCAAAACCACCAACAACTAAATATATTTCCACAATCTGAATTAATGTCCTTATTTTTAAATGATTTCTTTCAGATAATATGCCGGTCAGACTTCTATTATACCTGTTGTTAATCGGGATCAGTACCTTTTCTCTGCCAGCACAGGATACCATCAGGATCAGTACCATCCGAAAACCTGTCAATTTATGGGAAACAGGTGCAGTCCGGTACGGCTATGATACGGCTTCCACCCTCGCGGCACTCCCTGCTGATTTATTTGCTTTTGATCTGAACCATAATCCCCCTCAACCGAATATCTCCTCAAGTCCGGCATGGCTAAAAATAACTGTTGTAAATGATACACCCGACTCAGCCTTCCTGGATTTTAATTTTAAATCAGCCGATATCATTAGCGCGCATAATACCATCTCCGGTGCTACATATAGCCTTGAAACCGGCCCTTATGTCAAACCGGATAAATGGCCGTTTCCCGAGCAACCCGGATTAATTCCCCTGACATTCAGCACCGGGCAGGTCAGCACCCTTTACTTCCGGCTCCGGAGTGCAAAGGGAAGGCCTTTCTCTATAAAAAACGCATACGTCCAGACCCGTACCGACAGCCTGCTGGAGTCAGTTAATGGTTACCGGTTGTTTGATGCCCGCACTGAATTCAACGGGTTTTTCCTGGGCGCCATCACGTTTACCATGCTCTTCTTTCTGTTTATCTATTTCAAGGTAAATGATAAGGTTTACTTATATTACAGCCTGTACCTGCTGGGGGCAGCCCTGTATGCATTGATTGTGAAGTCACTGCCGTACTCCAATCTGGCGCGTCTGGCTTATCTTGATTTTCAGCTTACTTACCAGTTAGGAGAACCGGTGCAGTACTTATTCTTTGCATCTTATATGTTTTTCGGACGGGAATTACTGGACATCCGGAAAAGTAATCAATTGCTTTACACTTCGCTCACTGGTGCAGCCACACTACTGGCATTATCCGGTGCCGGTATATTACTCTATAATTTTATTCAGTTTGACTATCTGATACAGCATCAGTTTTACATTATTTCAAGAAGCATCTTACTGCCTGTATGCCTGTTTTTCCTTATCTGGATTATCATACGTATAAAAAGCCCGGTCAAATGGTTTTTTGTAACGGGCAGTTCCCTCTTCTTTCTTGGCGGACTGATTGCGGTAATGGCTGATCCGAAGAGCAGTCATTATTTTGATTTTCCCTGGTCGGCAAATCCCATTATATTCTTTAAAGGGGGTATCCTGCTTGAAAGCCTTTGTTTTGCCATGGCCATGGGATACCGGTTTCATCTGATCCGGAGAGAAAAAGAAAATGCCAGCAATGCCTATATCCGTCAATTGGAACTGAACAGGGAGATGGCAAAAAATGAAAAAGAACGGCTGGAGCAAATGGTAAGTGAACGAACCCGCGAAATCATTGAAAAAAACAACTTACTTGAAAGACAAAAAGCGTTACAACTAAAAGCAGCCTACGAAAAACAGCTGGCAGAAATGGAAATGCGGGCATTACGCAGTCAAATGAATCCCCATTTTATTTTCAACAGCCTCAACTCTATCCGGTATGAAATATTAAGGCAGCATTACACACAGGCCGCAGATTACCTTACCCGGTTTTCAAAACTGCTGCGCTATATCCTGCAAAATTCACGGGAACATATCGTTAGTCTTGAAGAAGAAATCAGCATGAACCAACATTATGTCCGGCTGGAAAGCCTGAGATTCAGCCAGGGTCTTGATTTTCAACTCCATATAGCTAAGGATCTGGATCTGACAGATATAATGATACCGCCTATGTTACTTCAGCCTTATGTTGAAAATGCAGTTCGTCACGGACTGGTACCCAGTCAGAACAGTATTAAAAGGCTCATTATCGGAATCACCGAAACCGAAGATGGCTACAGTATCATTATCGAGGATAATGGTATAGGGAGGGAAGCTTCCGAAAATGGAAGTGACAAAGAAAACCGCAGGAGTTTGGGAATGGAAATCGCGGCCGAAAGAATGCAGCTTTTTAATTTGAATTATCCTTCTTCCCTTCAGGTTTCGGTTACTGACCTTTGGGAGAATGGTCGCCCCGACGGAACACGGGTAACAATATTATACAAAATACTATGATGATCAGAACTGTTTTAATTGATGATGAAATCCACTGTACAGAAAGCCTTGATCTGATTCTGCAGAAAGTGGCTCCACAGGCAGAGGTAGTTGCCAAATTCAATACATCCCGGGAAGCCCTTGCCTACCTTCAATGTCACCAGGCAGACCTTGTTTTTCTGGATATTGAAATGCCGGGTATGAGTGGATTCGACCTTTTGAATGCACTTTCACCGGTGACTTTTGATGTCGTATTCGTGACAGCCTATGATCAGTATGCCATCAGGGCTTTCTCTTACAGTGCAGTGAATTACCTGTTAAAACCGGTAGATGATGAAGAACTGACGGAAACCATTCTGCGGTGGGACCGAAGCCGAAAGCTCAGTACACTGCAGCTGACAATGGTTCAGGAATTCATGAGCAACAGAATTTCCCTTAAAACAAAGGTAGCATTACCTACTTCAGACGGACTGGAGTTTCTGGAGATCAGCAAAATAGTACGGTGCGAAAGTGAAAGTAATTATACCCGGATTTATTGTGCAGATCAGTCCCGCTACCTGATCTGCCGGACCCTGAAAGAAGTAGAAAAAGTGCTGAGCGAAAACGGCTTTGTACGTATCCACCATTCTCATCTGATCAATCCGCAATATATGAAGCGTTTCAGCCGGCAGGACGGGGGATATATTCAGCTTGAAAACGGAGAAATCATTACTGTTTCAAGAACAAAAAAAGACCGGCTTTTTAAACTTTTTGAGCATGTGGGGAAACTGTAGAGCGTTTGTCTGCATTCCTTTCCAAACCCGGCACCACGATCTTACGTGGTTTCAGAATACTATATTTTATCCTCAAACCCATACTGATAGTCAGCGAAGTACGATATTTTAACTACATTTCATGAAAGATTTTTAATATGGATATTCAATTACATTATCAGGCGCATACTGATTATTTCCGTATATTGGTGCGACTTACTTTTCCTATTGAAATTTCATGAACATTATAGTCAAAGCTCTGCAAATCATTTCATTGGTATGTATACTATTCCCATCTTTTGCACAGCCAGCCCCTAAGACAGAAAACGATTATTACCGTATCATCACCATTCCTTTTCCTGAAAACATTGAAATGGAAGTCGGAGGTATGGCCGTTTTACCGAATGGCGAACTGGGTGTTTCCACCCGGCGCGGCGATGTCTGGATCATCGGTAATCCTTATCTCAAAGGGGACCGCCAGCCCTCTTTCAGACGTTTTGCTTCCGGGCTGCATGAGCCTCTCGGCCTGCTATACCGCGGAGATCACTATCTGGTAGCACAACGCGGAGAAGTTACCAAGCTCACTGATCTTGACAATGACGGTATCGCAGACCAATATGATTCGTTTGCAAAATGGCCTTTATCCGGTAATTATCATCAATACTCCTACGGGCCGGTACTGATGCCCAACGGCGATATGCTCGTAACCCTGAATGTAGACTGGATAGGAAAAGGCGGCAGCCTTACCAAATGGCGGGGTTGGATGCTGAAGCTGGACAATAACGGAAAACTGACTCCCTGGGCGGCAGGGCTGCGTTCGCCCGCCGGATTCGGCTCTTATAAAGGCGATATATTTTATACTGAAAACCAGGGCGACTGGGTGGCTTCAGGGCGAATGACGCATCTTGAAAAAGGGGATTTTGCAGGGAATGCCGCCAGTCTGCGGTGGAGTGACGAACCTGATTCACCTGTAAAACTGAAAGTGGAAGATATCCCGGATACCGGGCAACCTTTGTATGAAGTTGCGAAAACCGTAAAAGGACTGAAACCACCGGCCGTATGGTTTCCGCATACCCTGATGGGCATTTCAACTTCAGGATTTCAGGAAGACACTACCCAAGGTATTTTCGGGCCTTTTGCCGGACAGTTATTTGTAGCCGATCAGGGACATAGCAAAATCATGCGGGTAGACATGGAAAAGGTAAATGGCGTATGGCAAGGTGTCTGTTTCCCTTTCAGGGAAGGTTTTCAATCGGGTATCCTGAAACTGGAGTGGGGACTTGACGGTTCACTTTTCGTCGGACAAACCAGCCGTGGCTGGTCAGCTACCGGGAAAAGCCCTTTTGGTATTCAGCGGCTGGTCTGGACAGGCGACATCCCTTTTGAAATGAAGCATATAAAATCCCGCCCCGACGGCTTTGAAATTACCTTTACCCAACCTATAGATCCCCGGTCCCTCCAGCATGATACCGATCTGTCATTAAACAGCTTTACCTATCCTTACCACCAGAAATACGGAGGCGATATTATCAATACAGAAGAAATCCGGCCCGAAGGGTTTCTGATTTCGGATGACCGGCTGACCTTACGCATCGTGGTTTCACCTGAAAAGCTTCGTAAAGGCTATATTCACGAGATCAAAAGCACCGGTATCCGCTCAGAAGACGGGCAACCGCTCTTACATAATGTTGGTTATTATACATTAAATGAAATCGCCGGCGGCAATACTGCCTCCGGAAATAATCTTATCCGCCTGAAAGAAAACGTGCATGCGCATCATCATCAGGATGCCCTACCGGGAAACACAGACGCAGGTATCAAAAATCAAAACAGTATGCCTGCAAGCTGGCAGGGGAAAGCCGATGTTTCGCTGGAATTAGGAACCTTACCCGGACTCAAATTCGATAAGAGCGAATTATCCGTTAAAGCCGGAAATAAAGTGAGGCTGGTTTTCAATAATAATGATGATATGCTGCACAACGTAGTTTTTACCCTTCCCGAAGCCGGAGATAAAGTAGGAGAAGCAGCGCTTGCATTAGGGTTGAAAGGCGGTGATCTGTCTTATGTCCCTCTCATGAATGACGTTTTGTTTCATACGAAGATTATTCAGCCGGAAGCTTCTGAAACCATTTATTTCACAGCACCCGAAACACCCGGAAACTATCCGTTTATCTGTACATTCCCCGGCCATCATTTGTTTATGAAAGGTATCCTGAAAGTAGTGAAGTAACTTTCATTTAGCCGCTTTTGCCATTCAGTTCAACCCTTTAAGGAAGT
>JBEBXQ010000187.1:0-6173 GCA_040391535.1 Telluribacter sp.
GTTATATATATTAACGTCAGTTCGGATTTAAGATCCTGTCACCGCTTCACAGTTAAATTAACGGTATTTCCTCTTTTCCTATAATCCTGTCAGTCCTTCGTACTTAGAAATAACCACGAAGTGGTGGCATGATTATAGAAAGTGAAAGAAGATAACGCTTATAGAATCCGGAATGGGTGATATTATCAGATTATCAGCTTGCCCTGAACTGACGTTATGCAAGCCCATTGCTTACCCACCCCTGCACCGCACGAACCATCCGCACCCCCTCCCGGGAGGGGATTTTGACACTACTGCTTCTTTGAGAATTTGTGATTGCTATGCTACATGCCGGAGAAGCGGTTGGCAAATTCCATTCATTGAAGGAGCGCGCCGCCACGCTGTACCCGAAGGGTGCGTTGGGTAAAACCACTACATTGCAGTCTAAAATGAACAATGCCCGTGAAAGACTTTCACGGGCATTGTTCATTTTATTATCGGAATGTGCGAAAAATGCTCAGTTTTCCCGTTTTCTTACCTTGATAATGTTCATCTTATCGAGGAATTTTATAACCGGATAAGTAGGGTCAATTTCATACCATTTAGAGCCGAAATTCAATGAATTCGGGCGTTTATGGTGGTTGTTCTGGAATAATTCTCCTAACATCAGGAAATCAAAGATCAGGGAATTTTTAGATTCGTCCTGATTGTCGAAATTCTGATAACCGTATTTGTGTCCGCTCCAGTTAACGATTGCTCCGTGGATAGGGCCCATCAGGAAATGAATCGGTAACAGGAAAAAGAACAGCCAGTGCATATCCAGATAAATATAGGCAAGCACATAGAAAGTAATATATAATAAGCCCCATCCGAGACGAGACAACCAGGAATCACCTAACTTTTCTACGATAGGCCATACCGGATAATTCCTTTCAAACGCTTTATCAACCTGATATTTACGATGTAAAACCGCATTGTAGATATCTTTTGTCTTCCACATCATTGTAAAAATGTTCTTGGTATGATGGGGAGAATGAGGGTCTTTTTCTGTATCGCTGAATGCATGGTGCATGCGATGCAGGATTGCGTAAGCCCTGGGGCTTAAATAGGAAGAACCTTGCGATATATAGGTAAGCAAATAGAAAAATCTCTCCCAGAACTTATTCATAATGAACATTTTATGTGCTGAATAGCGATGGAGAAAGAATGTCTGACAAAAAAGGGACAGATACCAGTGTATGATGAAAACGCCTAAAACCCAATACATAAAATCAATGGAATTATTTTTTATATCTTTTAATAGTTCCACAAAAATAAGATAATAAGTGACATATTATGATTTATATTCTATTTTTTCTATGGACAATTTATTGGAGTGTAATGGTTTGTATTTTCCTGGGTCGTATTTGGATTAAGAAGAATAGAAAGTGAGTGAAAATGTAATCCTGAGTTTTTTTAAGGTAATATGCATATAAGCGCGTGCTTTTTTCATTTTTAACATCTTTGTAAATCTGAATAAACGACTGAAATTCAGATTTATATTTATAAAAAATGCCTTTATATAAAAATAAGGTTGTCAATCACTGACAACCTTATTTTTATACTAAACCGGAAAAATGATCCGGGAAACGATACTGATTATTACTTCAATAACCACATTAATGTATTTCTGGTGTCTTCACCAAAAGCACTGATTGCTTTATCATATTGTTCTCTGTTCAGATTACGCTCCCCGTCAGGATAGATATAGCGATAGGGGATGTTTCGTTGATTGGCTACAGGACCGATTAATGCATTGAATCCTAAGACATCATTCGTTCTTCTGTAATCAAACCAGCCTTCAGAACCTTTAATGAATAAAGCCATCCATTTCTGACCTATCAGCTGTTTTAAAGTGCCATCATATTTTACTAACGGATCAGCGATATAAGCAGTTTCTCCGGCCTCAACTCCCCAATACTCTAAACTGGCCCCGATTCCTTTATAGTACAATGTTTCTGCGGTTTCATTATTTACGGTGACCCCTTTTTGCTGAACAACTTCGGCAAGTATAAAACAGATCTCAGTATAAGTCAGCAGCGTTGCCTTTACCATTGGATGTGCATCCTGATAGAATAACTCGGTATTCAGAGTGGAAATAAAGTCTGCTCCGCCATTATATTCATAAGGAGTACTAATGGAGTTAGGTACACCTACGTACGGGTTATGATCGACTGTTGCATTTTTCGGATCTCCTTTAACGGGCGCAATCAATATAGGTAAACGCGGGTCATTTCTTGACACAAGAAAGTCTACCACTTCTTTGCTCGGTTTACGTTTAATAAATTCGGCAAATGGGTCAGTAAGCATCCCGCCACCACCTGTCGGGCCGCCCGGCCATTTATTCGTAGTGCTTAAATAGGGGATCTCGGCATTATCATCATTACTTGTGAAAATCGGATACTTCACCGGATCATTGACAATCTCCTGAATTTCAGCAATCGCCTGAGGATAATTTTTAGAAGCACGCAATAATAAGCGCAAGCGCAAAGAATTGGCAAATTTTCTCCATTTCAGGGTACTTCCTCCATACAGAATATCTGCTGATGCATCAATTGATAAAGAGGTGTTCTGCAATAGGGTGTTGGCCTCTTTAAGGGTTGCCAGTAAATCTGTATAAACTGCGGATTGCTGATCGTAGGCAGGATAAATAACCTGGTTATCCTTTGATTGAAGGGCGTCTGAATAAGGAATATCGCCGTATAGATCGGTGATATAAGCAAAATTAAAAGCGCCTAAAATCTTTGATAAAGCTACATACTGCTCCTTATTCTGTTCCGCGGCCAGTGTAGTCAGTTCCTTATTGGCAGATAGTCTGTAATAATGACTGTCCCAGCTTTTGGGAGACCATCCGAAATTATCATTTCCTTCATTTCTGACCATCGTGATATAACGGCCGGCTGAGGCAGGTTCGTCCATATATGATTCTTTCTGATAGTCATATGCCGTAGATAAAATGACTTTTGTCAAAAAGAAGATTTCATTTGTCGATTCTGCCGCATTGGGATTCTTATTGATCTCATCGAAATCAGCAGTACAGGAACTTACTGCCAGAAGAGCAGACAGTCCTATAGATGACATTAATTTATTATATTTCATGATTGTCTCTTTTAAAAATTCAGACCAATTTTAAAACCATATGAACGGGTATTTGGTAAAGACCAGCTACCGACTCCCTGGGTAAATGTCCCGTTTGTAACCGCCATAGCTGTTTCCGGATCATAACCCTGATCTGCGGCAGTCCAGCTAAATAAGTTACGGGCTATCAAACCAATGGTTATGTTTGATAGAGGAAGTTTGCCCAAAAATTCACGTTTAAAAGTATAGTCAAGGGAGATTTCTCTCAATTTAACATAAGAAGCACTGAAAGTGGATCTTTCTGCAAAATCCCAATAATAAATACCGTAGTAATTCTCAGGGTCAGTTACAATTTCATTTTTTACAAAGTTTCCGTCATCACCCTGTATATAGCCGTCAACGATCATACCATCTGTTCTGTTGTTTCCATTTCCATCTGTCCATGCTAGCCCTCCGGTTAATGGATCGCGACCAGGTACGGTAACTTCAGTTCTTCCGTCTGATAATAAGTTTTTGGCAACGTAAGAATAAAATTGTCCACCTTTTCTCCAGTCAAGAAGAGCATTGAAAGTGAATCCTTTATAGCTGAATGTGTTGTTGAAACCAATCATGAAATCAGGATTATAGTTACCTATTTTCTCAAAATCATTTAACCTTTGGTATTCACCTGCTTCATCAAGCCAGGGTTCTCCTTTGTGAGGGCCATCGGGAATAACTTTCCATGTTCTGGCATACATATCACCCATCTGGTAGCCTTCGCGTGCGTAAAAGTCCACACCTTCTGCGCCGCCTAATGAAATCTGTGATACTCCGTCAATCAGTTTCACAATCTTATTTCTGTTACGGGTGAAAGTCACAGAGGTATTCCATCTGAAATCTCCATCGAATGGCGTTCCGTTCAGGGTTATTTCCACTCCTTTGTTATTGATCTGGCCCGCATTGATTGCGCGGGTTCCGTAACCCGAAGCAACAGTTGTTGGAATATTGATAATCTGGTTTTTAATATCCGTATTATACCATGTAAAATCCAGCCCGATTCTATTAGCAAGAAAACGCAGATCAACACCTAATTCTGTAGATGTGCTGATTTCAGGTTTCAACATATTATTGGCAAGATTTGTCTGTAGATTGGCATAGTTCTGCGATCCCCATTCCGATAAAGTAACGGTATTGTATAAGCTGTATGGACCAACATCTGCACCCACCTGAGAAACGTTTCCTCTTAACTTAACAAACGATAGCGTTCCGGACGGGCTCATATTTAGCATATCACTAATGACAGCACTGGCAGAAACCGATGGATAAAAATAGGAGTTGTGATCAGGATGGAGTGTACTGGACCAGTCATTACGGGCAGTTATATCTAAAAACGCATAATTCCGGAAAGACAGCTGTCCCATTCCATATACACTGTTGATACGTTTCTGGCTACGATTGGCACTTGATAATGACTGTACTGTTCCTGCTACTGCGTTTCCAATACTGTAAATACCGGGCATCACCAACTGATTTGTAGCAAGTGAACTGTTGTTAATGTTTTGTTCCATTCGGTTGGCACCACCTGAAATGGAAACAAACCAGTCCTTATCTATATTTTTTTTGTAGGTAATCAGAAAGTCAGTGTTCTGTTCAGTGAATGAGGAATTATTTATACCATAGGACCCTTTAGGGAAACCATTGGCACTGTAAGCCTTGCGGCTTTCTTTGATTTCACTATAATAGTCTAACCCTGTACGCCCCATTATGCTTAATTCAGGAGTAAGATCAATACTTAGTTGTACGTTCCCTGTCAGACGATTTCTTTTGAAGCCATTTAAGTTCTCATAAGCTACAAAATACGGATTGTCATTCCCTCCTGGTACCGGCGAATTCTGCTGAATGCCTTCTCTGTCCGTGACCCAGTAATTCTTAAGTTTACTGACATCAATATTGGCTGGCATGGTATAAACAATATTATTCACACTTCCTCTGTTGAAGGTAGGTCGGTTGTCGCTGGAATTCAGTGTGTAAGCGACATTTGTATTTACCTTAATTTTAGGATTCAGCGAATATCCTGCAGCAAGCGCCAGGTTATGCCTTGTCAGATCTGTATTGGGTACAATCCCTTTATTTTTCAGATTGGTATACGACAATCT
The DNA here is from genome assembly GCA_040391535.1 of Telluribacter sp. Lineage (GTDB taxonomy): Bacteria > Bacteroidota > Bacteroidia > Cytophagales > Spirosomataceae > JBEBXQ01. The sequence continues at coordinate 5,232 of JBEBXQ010000187.1, forward strand.
GAAACTTCCGTCCTTGTTCGCTCCGTTAACCGCAATATTATTGATTACCGTGGATCCGGTCTGGTAAAAGTCCTTTACACGATTGGGGTAAGAAACCCAATCCGTGGGAATCGGGTTTCCCTCATTATCAAGAGGGCTATCCCATTGCACTCTTTTAGTGCCATTATCCAGACGTGGTCCCCAGGAAGCATCAGAAATTACATCATCTGTACCTTCTCTGTCTCCCGACCCAAAAGTATTTTGAAATTTAGGGAACTGCCATGCCTTATCAAACATCGCACTGGAATTGAAACTGGCTCCTAATCCCTTTTTTGTACTTTCTCCGGTTTTTGTGGTTATTAAAATAACACCATTGGCCGCTCTGCTACCATATAGTGCCGCTGCTGCCGCTCCGCGTAATACTGAAATCGAAGCTACATCGTCCGGATTTATATCGGAAATAGGGTTACCATAATCAACAATCTGATTATTGTTGCTGGTTGAACCCTGCGATCTTGAAACATTGCTTACTGAGTTATTAACAGGTACGCCATCCAATACGATCAGCGGTTGATTATCTCCTGTAAGCGACCTTTGCCCTCTGATGGTAATAAATACACTAGATCCCGGATCTGGTGAAACGGCTCTTATATTTACCCCTGCAACTTTTCCTGAGAGACTGTTGACCATGTTTGCGGATTTAACAGAATTAACTGATGATCCGTCAATTTGAGCTACGGAATAACCGAGTGCTTTTTCGCTTCTTTTGATACCCAATGCTGTAACGACAACTTCATCAAGGGTTTCACTGCTTTCAATAAGCTTTATGTTAAAAACAGACTGGTTGTTAACATTTACTTCCTGAGAAGTATAACCAATGTAGGAAAATGTCAGAATCTGGCTTGATCCGTCACCTATTGAAAGAGAGAATTGCCCATTTGTATCTGTTGTTGTTCCGGTGGT
>JBEBXQ010000188.1:0-6135 GCA_040391535.1 Telluribacter sp.
CAGATTGTCAGAAATGAAGTAAATGGCCTTAGCCACCCTATCCTGAAACTCAAATGAAGGGTCGGATTAATAAAGCAGGACTGGGAAGAAATGATATAATTTCCAGAAAATCAAACTTCACCCATTACGCGAAGCTGCGCTAAATCCGGTGTCGGATTTCCACCTTTTGCCTCTACGGTTATAGCAAATGCCTGTGCTTTCGGGATCGTTTTCATAGTACAGACAGACTCACAGTTACCAATTACACCGGCATCGACGGGTTTGCCGTCAACAATAGCCCATAACTGATAATCCTGATCTTCTTCCAGTGGACTTAATCCTGACGGTAACAGATATGTTTCTCCGGATTCCGGTTTCCAGTATACAACAGCTGCAGCCTGTTCCTGCCCTTCAACCCCGACAAGATTTATTTGTTTCAAACCTGGCTTTTGAAGGAGCCTTAAGTTTTCTTCCAATGCATTAATCTTATTATTAAGATTACTCACATTGGATGTAATCAATTGCTTTTCGCCAATCAGCGTAAAATACTGTTCTTTAAAGAACTGACCGTTTTTATACAAGATAAAATTCAGTAGTAAACTTCCAGCTAAAAGCAAAGCAGCAGCAACAAACCTGTATTTCCATCTAATGAACCGGTTAGGCTCCAATGATGGCACTTCCGTTTCAATAATTTCTCTGGTAAAAATGGTCTCCTTTATCCTATCTTTTAAAAATGAAGGCGGATCAACTGATTGCTCAATTGCCTGCTTTTCTAATAATAATCCGAATGCTTCAACAGCTTCTCTCACTTCAGGATATTGCTGCATAGCATTTTCCATAAAAGCCGTTTCTTCAGGATCTGTCAGACCCATCACATAGCTTTCCACTATTCCGCTCTGTATGTATTCCTTTATATCCACAGCGACACAATAGTTATAAATACTTCCATCATCAATTTACGCAATTGCAGCAAGGCCGCCCTCAGCCTTGTTTTGATTGTTCCGATAGGTACGCCAAGCTCCCTGGCTATCTCATCCTGAGTAAAGCCTTTGTAATAAGCATATTCTATCAAAATACGGTAATCTTCTTTTAATTGATTCGTCAGCGAACGTAAACCGATGTGATCTTCATATGGAGTAGCGTCCGAAACACTGTTATATACGGATTCTGTCAGTTCCTGGTTTTCCGAACTTCGTTTAAATTCACTGCTTCGCAGATAGTCAATAGCACTATTCCTCGCAATATTAATCATCCAGGTAAATAACCGCCCTTTTGTCTGGTCGTAAGTATCCGACTGTTTCCAGATCTTTACAAAAACTTCCTGCAATAAATCATTTGAGACTTCGGATTCCTTAACGATGGACAAAACTGTTCCGTACAATGCTGCGCTGTAATTTTTGTATAAGTAGTCAAATGCCATTTCCTGACGTTGCTGCAACAGCAAAACCAGTTCCTCTTCTGAATATTTAATTTCCAGTGACACTTACGTACTACCCGATTATCTGAGATGATCTGTTTTGCTACAACAACTTCAATAAGTCTAAAATTATAAAAAATAAATTTAAAAAAATCACACTTCATTAAAACCGTACGAAACACTTTTCCGTATGTACAGGCAAATCCATTTAAAAACCTAATAAACCATTTCAATTATGTCTACACTAAAATCCGATACTGGAAATCGCATGGTGCTGGATCCGCTTCCCCGAAGACGATTTCTCAGCTACTCCATGATGACTATTGGAGGTGCCACACTACTGGCGGCATGCAATAAGGATAAAACAGATCCTATGCCTTCTGATAAGGAAATTAACCTTGGAACCGATGATATTGGCATCCTCAATTACGCCTATGCACTTGAGCAGCTTGAGGCTGCTTTCTACATTAAAGTCTCACAGTCAACCATTACCGGAATGACCAATGCAGAAATGATGATGCTGGCCGACATTCGTGACCATGAAATCGCTCATAGGGAATTTTTCAAAAACGCATTGGGATCCAAAGCCATACCTGCTCTTACTGTCGATTTCAGCAGTATTGATTTTACGAAAAGAGATACAGTTCTGGCTACTGCCAAAGCATTTGAAGACCTTGGAGTATCCGCTTATAATGGTGCGGGAAAACTGATTCAACTGGCGGACTATCTTGTTTTGGCAGGGAAAATTGTATCGGTTGAAGCTCGTCATGCTGCCTTTATCCGTGACTTAATCAGCAATGGCAGCTTTGCCGATAATACAGTTGTTGATGCCAACGGACTGGATAAAAGTCGGACTCCTGCCGAGGTGCTTACCATTGCAGCTCCGTACATCAAGGACAAAATTAATTTCAGTGGTTTACCAAAATAAAACAGACCTTACTATGAATTTCCTACATATTATTAATCAGATCACAGAAACGGATCCTGAATTTCTAAACCGAATAGATACCCGCCGGACTGCTATGAGTAGTTTCTTTGGCATGGGTAAGAAAATATCTGCCCTGGCTCTTCCTGCATTTGCCGGAACCATGTTTCAGAAAGCCTATGGAAAAACAACCGATACGGTGGTGGAAATACTTAACTATGCACTTACTCTGGAGCATCTGGAAGCTGCTTTTTACAAAAAAGCCAATGAAGTTGCTGCTACACTACTGCCAAGCGAAGCAGCCAGAGGCGCGATCAAGACCATTGGAGACCATGAAACCGCTCATGTAAAATTATTGCAAAACGTAATTACTTCCATGAACGCAACACCAGTACCTTCACCTGCATTTGACTTCACGGCTGGCGGAACATTTGCGGATGTATTTACTAATTATACTACTTTCCTTGCGGTTGCACAGGCATTTGAAGATACAGGAGTACGCGCCTATAAAGGGCGGGCCGGTGAAATTGTGAAAGGAGGTGACCTGCTGGAAGCTGCTCTGAATATCCATTCAGTTGAAGCCCGTCACGCTGCCCATATCCGTTATATGCGAAGAAATGCTAATCATGCTCCAACCATTAAACCATGGATTTCAGGGAAGGAAAGCAATATTGGTGCTGTAGTACAGCCCATTTATGACGGAGAAGAAGTGACGAAACAAGCTACCATTGAAATTGTCAATATCAACGGTATGACTATATCAGCTTCAGCTGCCAGCGAAGCGTTTGATGAACCATTGACCAAAGATCAGGTATTAGCCATTGTAGGGCCATTTATAGTCAGTTGAGCCATAGTGTAGACTCTCCTTCCGCTGTGATTTATTAAACGAAATGCAACAACAGATTCCATAACCAAAACTAAATCAGAAAACAATATCATGACAACTCATTAACTGTCCGTAAGTATTTTGAGGATTGCCGTTACGTACTTTCGTCAACCTCATCCTTTCCAGTCAGATAAATATACCCGGACAGTTAAAATATGTCTTTCCTGTTTTTGCTAATGAACATTCTACTTCCCTTTCTGATTTTCTCATCAGTTTTTTCAATTTATCCGTTGCACCAGCTTAAACAGAGGATAACTCAGGATCATGAATAACGCGGCATATACCCCGCTACCGGGGTCCTGCACGGCAGCTCCTATCAGAAAGGCGCATGAAATCAAAAACAGAACAGCCGGCAGAAACGGATAAAACGGGGCTTTCCACGGACGGGCCAGTGCTGGCTCTCTGATACGCAGTGCAATCAGGGACGCAAAACCTGAAGCATATCCCAGCACAAAGAAGAAAGTAGCTATATCTGAAAGCTTTTCACAGGCGTTCTTTCCCACCAGTATCAGCAGAACGGCAAAGAGAACGGTAAATACCGTAGCCCGCTGAGGTGTGCCTCCCTCATTCACCCGGGTAAAGGTACGCATAAAAAGCCCGTCACGGCTCAAACCATACAATACCCTCGGGTTGAACATGATCTGTGCATTTACAATCCCCAGAATGGAAATCATCAGGAACAATGTTACTATTTTTCCTGACTTTTCTCCGAACATCAGCGTAACGGCATCAGCGGCAGCCAGCTTGGACTGACTTAATACATCCATAGGGAGCACATGCATGATGGCAAGATTGCAAAGTGTGTAAATCACAATAATCAGCACTACGCTTCCTATCATGGACCGGGGCAGGTTTTTGGCCGGATTTTTATCTTCTTCAGCAAAATAAGCCGCCGTATGCCAGCCATCAAAAGTATAGAAAACGGCCTGTAAAGAGAAGATAACCGGCCCTACCCAACCACCGTTGGTCACAATCCTGCTGGTGGCCTCTGCGGTAGCAGAAGCAGTGATGTTTTCTCCGAAAATATAGCACAATACAACAAATACCAATAACCCCACAGCTTTAAGAAAGCTCATAACATTCTGAAAATTACCGGCTGCCGCCACACCCAGACTTTGTATTCCCAATAAAACCAGTAGCAATACTATGGCCGTAGCCGGTTCATATCCTTCCAGAAACGGCAGAAGCAGGCTCAGGTATTCACTCATGGTATAAGCTCCGAATCCTAATGCTGCCGTGGTGCCGAGCCAGCTGTTAATACCCACCAGAAAACCGGCATAATCCCCAAAAGCTCTTCTGGAATATACATACCATGCACCTGCCCTGGGAACGGAGGTTCCGAGTTCAACCGTACAGATTGTACCTAACAGCGCATAGAGGCTTACGGCGAGCCACACGGTCATGATCAGCCACGGCTCCCCCAATTGCTCTGCAATGGGGCCGGGTTTACGCAGGATACCCGTCCCGATGGTTCCTCCGATGGTAACGGCGATGCCGAAACCAACTCCCATAATTTTCAGTAACTCTTGGCGGGGCGGGGGTTGGGTATGCATAGGTATACGTTGCGTCAGATGAAAAATTGCGGTTCAGATTTTTTCTGCACGGTTGTCCTTCACAATAAGAAAAAAATCGTTGTCCAGCTCCAGATATCCGAAATCATAAACAAATGCATAGACATTTCCTTTCTGAGTGGGCCGTAAACTGGTAATATGGGTAAAACTAAAGCCCTTTGATAAAAGATTACTCCGGGTGGTCTTTACTTTCTCCTCAGGACAAAGTGCTTCCAGAATTCGCCTGTTTTTTTTCAGCTGATAGTTCACATTCCGGATGATGTTATACTCTTCAGCATTCAGCCTGTTGTTGTAACTGTTGCGGCACATATCTGAACAGAACTTCTTATCAGCCCGTCCGATCACGCTGTTTCCGCATTCCTGACACTGTTTCATAGTATGTGTAGATTGATTCTCTGCCTGAATTTAGTAAAAATTATCTAAGTGCAAATGGTTACAATTAATTTCAGTCGGTTATAAATGATTTTTAACCGGCTGATTACAAGGCCATCCCCCATATTTGCAAAGCGGGTGTTTCCTTTGAAGCCCGGCACTGATCAACTATTCAACACTAACACAATACCACTATGAACACCGTTAAATTAATCGGAAATGCAGGACAGGATGTAACCATGAAGGTTTTTGAGGGAGGGAAAATGGCGCAATTTAAAATAGCTACTTCAGAAACCTATCTCAACAGGAACAAAGAAGAGGTGAAGACCACGCAATGGCATAATATAGTAGCCTGGGGAAAAACCGCTGAGACTTGTGAACAGCTGGTAAGCAAAGGAAAATTCCTTCAGGTGGAGGGAAAAATCACGTACCGTCAATATGTGAATAAAGAAAACCAGACTGTTTATATTACAGAAATCGTAGCCCATAGTGTTCAGGAACCTGTCAAAAAAGCATCAGAAGGGGTCTCCTGAAATAACAGGGATGAAAATTACTTTTACACACACTATGTATCCATCGACTCCGGTCAGGATTGCCTGACGAAGGGGCGTCCGGTTTTTAACCGGCACGTTTAACCCTGACTGGATACCGATGCTCTGATTAAAGGGAATTACGCAATGATTTCTTCCTTTTTCACCCGCTTGTCTTCAAACAGAATCAATATCATGATGGTCATAATAATGCATCCTGTGCCTATCCAGTCCATGAGTCCGAAGGGTGTCTGCAACCACATAACCGCAAATAATGCGGCCGAAAGGGGTTCAGCACAGGCCAGCAGGCTGGCTGTCTGCGCACCTACCCATTTGACGGCTGTCAGGTAAGCATAAAAAGGAATCAGGCTTCCAAAGATGATAATAAACAAGACGGATAACCAGGTTTGTATATCCCAGTATCCGGGTACAATCCAGGGTTTTCCCACGAGGCT
>JBEBXQ010000189.1:0-6124 GCA_040391535.1 Telluribacter sp.
ACGGAAACCGTACATATGCCGGATGATAGGGTAGTGCGGAGGCACAATTTCGCCGCCCTACCCTATTTTAGAAAAATAAAAATACCGTTAATTTAATCACGCGATGATATGCTCCTGACCACCAGCTGAGGTTATGGTATTACGGCTTCTCCTGAAGATCACTCCATTTCAATGTATCCCGGTTTCGCAGCCATACGGCCTGATTCAGCTGATTGGTTGCCTGTATATTAACAGCGGTGCCAACCAGCCCGAGGCCAACAGAACTCCAGAACATCGTACGCCTCAATCCGGTATTATCCGATAGGAGTCCGATCACGGACCCAACGGTTGCCGAAAGCGAAATAACAGCCCCTATAGTGCGGTTTCTCCTCGAACGGATATACAGTTGCATACCACCTTCCGACATCTGAAATTCCTTTCTCAGATTATATTGGCCCGCATAAACCATATTGTTCTTTACATATTTATTATTACCCAGCAGGTAGATCGTTTCCCGGTCATACCAGTCTCTCACATTAGCACCGGCTTCACTTACCTGTGCAGTAGTACTGAGCGGAGATACGGCTGTCAGCAATAAAAGAAGTAATAAACGGGACATTTTCATGGTGCACTTAATCTTCCATCAGGTATGCCTTAATAAAATCATTGATTTCACCGTTCAGCACCGCGTCCGTATTGGAAGTCTGGTAATTAGTCCTGTGGTCTTTGACACGACGGTCATCCAGTACATAGCTTCTGATCTGAGAGCCCCATTCGATTTTACGTTTGGAGGCTTCTACCTCGGCCCGCGCGGCATTTCGTTTTTCCAGCTCAATCTGATACAAACGTGATTTCAGCAAACGCATGGCTACTTCCTTATTCTGCAACTGCGAACGTTCCTGCTGACAGGCAATTATAATTCCGGAAGGACGGTGATGAAGCCGTACGGCAGTTTCCACCTTGTTTACATTTTGTCCTCCGGCACCACCTGAACGGAAAGTATCCCAATCAATATCAGCCGGATTTACCTCAATCTCAATAGTATCATTGGCCAGAGGATAAACATATACGGAAGAAAATGAAGTATGTCTTCGTGCATTGGAATCAAACGGAGAAATCCTGACCAGACGATGCACACCATTTTCTGATTTCAGATTACCATATGCATAATCACCGTCAATTTCCAGTGTTACCGACTTCACGCCGGCTACATCTCCGTCCTGCAGATCCACTTCTCTGACTTTATAGCCGTTGTTTTCAGCCCACATAATGTACATCCGCATCAGCATGGAAGTCCAGTCCTGGGACTCAGTTCCTCCGGCTCCGGCATTGATTTCAATGACAGCAGGCAGTTCATCCCCTTCGTCTGACATCATTTTGCGGAACTCCATCTCATCCAGTTTGGCCGACAGCTTTTTTCCTTCTTCGTCCACCTCTTCCTCCGTAGCTTCACCGGCATCAAAGAATTCCCAGATCGTCTCCAGGTCTCCTGACAAGCTTGTTAACTCTTCATACCCCTGTGTCCAGAACTTCAGGCCACGGATTTCTTTCATCACTACTTCAGCACGTGCCGAGTCACTCCAGAACTCGGGCTGGGCTGTCTGTTGTTCAAGATCGGTTAGTTTTTCTTTGCGGGTAGCGTAGTCAAAGATACCTCCCCAAGGCCTCTACTCTGGCCTTCAAGTCTTTCAGCTGCTCTAATGTCATTGAAGATTTGAATTTTAGACTGTCCGGAAACCCGTCAGCCAATTAAAAACTGATTAATATTCTGTATTTCAGAATACAAAAATAGAGATAAAGTTCCTATACTTTTCCCTGTCACCCTGATTATTCTTGTAGCGGAGCCGTAAGCTCTTTGAAATACCGGACACACGAAGGGATCTCCAGCGGATAATGCGACACATAAATCAAGGTACGGTTGTCATTTGTACAAATGGCATCAACCAGTGCTTTAAAATGTTCGATATTAGCAATATCAAGCCCTTGGCACGGTTCATCGAGAATCAGCAACGGCGGATTTTTTACAAGCGCGCGTGCCAGCAGCACCAGCCGCTGCTCTCCTTTCGATAATCTCGACAACTTCCTTTCCAGAAGATGGTCCACACCCATAATCCGGGCGGTCAGGAATACCTGCTCAGCCTGATGTTCATCTATTTTTCTGAAATAAATCCCCGTCGCGTCATAAAAACCTGAAGCTATGGTTTTATAAACTGTAGTCTCAGGAGGAAAATACAAATGCAACTCAGGGGACATATGTCCTATTTTCTTTTTAATATCCCAGATCGAGGTATTTTTCCCTCCTCTTTTCTCATCAAACAAATCAAAATCATTGGCAAACCGCTGCGGGTGATCAGCCGTAATAATACTTAATAAAGTAGATTTCCCCGAACCGTTGGGTCCTGTCAAGGCCCACTTTTCACCTTTATTCACTTTCCAGCTCAACTGATCCAGCACTTTTTTACCATGATAAGCCACGTGAATATCCCGCAGATCAAAAGCACATTCATACCCACTGAATACGGGATCGCCGAATTCAGCAATCCACTTATTCCTTTTTTCTTCAATTGCCGGATCGGTATGCCGCTCTTCTTCCGTAAATAATGATTTTTCTCCTGCAAACTGAACAGTTCCTGCGCCAAGATGTAACCTGTTGGTGATAAAAGACGGAATTTCGGCAGGCGGTACTACCAATAGGATCGTGACACCCTCTTCAGCCCTGCTTCTCAATGCCGCATGCAGAATCCCTCTTGAAGCCGTATCCAGCCCCGTGAAAGGCGAGTCAAGCAGCAGTATATCCGGTTTTTTCATCAATGAGCGGGCCAGCAGCATTCTTCTCGTCTCGCCGTTAGACAATGTAACAAAGGGTTCATCGAGCAAATGGGTAAGACTTAACAAACCGGCCGTTTCAAGTAAAATGTCATCTTTTACCGTATCCTCATCAAAATGAACCGAAGCTTCATTGACTGTCCCTACCGGTTTCATCCGGTCTTTCAGTACCTCTCTGAGGGTTGGCGTTGCTTCTGTGCCATTGGCTTCAAACCGTTGCTGATAATATTGTGCAGCCGCACTGGCGATACGATGAAAGGAGTAATCATTCGCGACAAATTCCACTGTTCCTTTTCTTGCAAATTTTCCACCCGAAACCACTTTCCTTCCTGCTATCACATCAAGTAATGTTGATTTGCCTGCACCGTTTCCACCGGTTATTGCCCAGTGCTCACCCTGCGCGACAGTCAGATTAATATCCGACAGGATCACGGATTCCTGCACCCTGATAACCGCATTTTCAAATTGTATCTGCATTCCACTTATTTTTTCATTAATAAACCTCCAAACTTACTAATTTTAAGCCCTCAATACCGCAAAGTGAACGGAACAGTATTATATTTAACTATCAGAAAAAAAATAACAAACCCCGATTCCTACAATCTATATATTAATACATGCTGTCACGCCGAACATTCATTAAATCCATACCTGTACTATCCCTGTCGGGACTGGCCTTCAGAACGGCTTCTCCGCCGCCGTTAAAACTCCGCTTTGCCATTGCATCCGACGGTCATTTCGGGCAAAAAGATACCGATTATGAAACTTTTCACAAAGATCTGACCCGTTGGATGAACCAGGAACGGATACAGAAAGGACTGGATTTTCTTATTTTGAATGGTGACATTATTCACGATGACCCTACTTTACTCTACGACGCCAGAAACGCTCTGAAGAGTCTGAATCTCCCCTATTTTGTGAACAGGGGCAATCATGACCGTGTGGCCAATGACGTATGGGAAAGCACCTGGGGGTATCCGACCAATCATAGCTTTACCCGGAATAACTTCGCTTTTATACTGGCAGACACCTCCAATGAGCAGGGAAAGTATCTCTGTGCGGATGTAAACTGGCTGCGGGATGAGCTAACCAGATATGCCGGCCGACCCGGTATTTTTGTATTCATGCACATCAGTCAGAAAACCTGGGTGACGCATGGTGTCGATTGTCAGGAAGTTTGCGACCTGCTGGAAAACACACCCAATGTAAAAGCGATTTTTCACGGACATGACCATGACCAGGACGGCGGCAAAACGTCAGGTGGCAAACCTTATTTTTTTGACGGGCACTTCGGGGGTAGCTGGGGAACGCACTATAAAGGCTACAGAATAGTGGAGATTTATGAAGATAACAGTTGGAAAACCTATCAGTATAACCCTACAGCCGAACCGGTACTCAATACCTATGAATTCAAATCTTAATCCGATAATCCAACCCGCCATGCTATGAAAATCGCCTTGATCGGATCCGGAAACTTGGCCTGGCATCTCGCCTTTGCGCTGGATAACGCCGGCCATCTTATCACAGAGGTGTACAGCCGGAACCCTGCTAATGCCAAGGCCCTGGTCAGTTATTTTTATGATTGCCAGGTGCAGGCAGATCTCAACTTTGCAGAAAGCAACGCGGAGTTGTTTATCATTGCAGTGACTGACAATGCACTGGAAGATATTGTTAAAAAACTGGTCCTTCCTGAAGATGCCATTCTGGTACATACTTCCGGTGCCAATTCTCTGGAAATGCTGCAGCAATATATAGAAGTATACAGCGATGTAGAAATCAGAACGGGTATTGTATATCCCCTTCAGACATTTTCAAAAAATACAGACCTGAAGTACAATGAAATTCCTTTTTTCATAGAAGCATCTGACGACGAAACGGAGGATATTCTTGTAAGTCTCTGGCAGACCGTAAGTAATTATGTATACGTACTGGATTCATATCGCAGGAAAATTCTGCATATTTCTGCGGTTTTTGCCTGTAATTTCACCAATCATTTTTACAGTATAGCCCATGACTTACTGGAAGAAGAAGGAATGGATTTCGATTTGCTGAAACCTTTGGTCGAAGAAACCGTAAAAAAAGCAATGGCATCACCCGATCCGGCAAAAGTACAGACCGGCCCGGCACGGCGGGACGACTGGCGTACAACTTCCCAGCATATGGCTTATCTTCAATCAGTAAATCCTGACTGGGCAAATCTGTACAGGCATATTTCTGAGAATATCCGTGAAAAACATTTTACCGACTAGTCCGTTTTTAAACCAAAACAGATTCAATATAATGACAAATCAATTGCAGGATCGCTTAAAACAGATTAAAACTTTCATTTTTGATATAGACGGCGTAATGACAGACGGCAGCGTGCTCGCACTGGAAAGTGGTGAGCAGACACGGTCTTTTAACGTAAAGGATGGATACGCGGTAAACAGGGCTATTAAACTGGGATACAGGGTAGCTATTATTTCTGCCCAGAATCAAACCGGTGTCCGTAACCGCCTGCATTATCTTGGAGTGAAGGATATTTTTCTGGGTTCATCACCTGACGGCAAGCTTCCCATTTATCAGAAATATCTGGCGGACAATAATATCAGCGAGGAAGAAGTGGTTTTTATGGGTGACGATCTGCCAGACTATCCTGTCATGAAAATCAAGGAGGTACTCTCTGCGTGTCCGGCCGATGCGAGTCCTGAAATTCTGGCGATTTCAGATTTCATCTCCACTAAAAACGGAGGCCAGGGAGCAGTCAGAGATCTTATTCAGCAGGTTATGGAAGTTCAGGGCGTGTGGATGAGCTGGTTTGAAGAATAATGCAACGGATTGAATTCTCAAATTAATAAATGAAAATTATTCATACAGCCGACTGGCATCTGGGGAAGCAGCTGCACAAATACAGCCTGGAAGAAGATCACCGCTTATTTCTGGACTGGCTGGCCGAGACCATTATTGACCGGAAAACTGACCTGCTGCTGGTTTCCGGAGATATTTTTGATACCGCTTTCCCATCCAACAGTGCTTTAAACCAATATTACCTTTTCCTCCAGAAGCTGATCGGCACATCATGTAAAGTAGTCATTACCGGAGGTAATCATGATTCGCCGGGAGTTTTAAATGCGCCCAGAGAAATCCTTGATTTTCTCCACATTAAAATCGCCGGTTGCATTCCGGAGGATCCGGCAAAGGCATTGTTTCCCTTTGAAGACCTGGGTATTGCTGTAGCGGCAGTGCCTTTCCTTCGGGAAACCGATTTGCGCCGGTCAGTTTCCGGACAGCATTATGACAGCCGTCAGGAAGCCATCAGAGCAGGTATTAAAGGACATTA
>JBEBXQ010000190.1:0-6017 GCA_040391535.1 Telluribacter sp.
GGGCAAAATATATTTTCGAATTGCCCCCGATTTAAATCGGGGGGGGTATTTAATTTGAAAATATAAATGGAAAAAGCCGGATCTAGCCGGCTTTTTCCATTTAATAATATTTTATATCGGTCAGGCTATAGCACCTTGCTTGCCTTTTTGTGATTTCATATAAAATAACAACAGGGTAAATGCCACAATCAGGATGGCAGGGAAAATAACCATGTTTTGCAATGTAGCCTGTCCGGCTGCCAGTTCTGCCGCATCACGTGCTTCACCGGCCAGCGCTTCCATGTTTCTGGAGGCACGTTCATTATCAATCCAGTTCCCGATGATAGGCTGAAAAATAGCAGTTGAGAACATCCCCATACCACCTACGATCGACATACCTAAAGCTCCTGTTTTAGGTGTATTTTCGGCAACGAAACCAAGCATGGTAGGCCAGAAATAACATACACCGATTGCAAAAATAATAGCGGCAAAATAAACCATTCCTCCTGTAGCGACACTCATGGCATAAATACCAATCGCCGCCAGAATAGCTGATACAAGCAGAATGGTAGAAGAGTCAAGTGCATGTACCAGCGGCCCTGCAAAGAGACGGCCTACTGCCATTACACCGGTTACGCAAACCAGGATCATCATTGGACTTGCACCTACTTTACTCAGGATTGGGCCTACCCATTGATTAGGGCCGAATTCAGAGATAGCCGTAAGAGCCATACAGGCAAGTATAAAAATGAACAGAGGAGAAAGCATGGCCTTGAAATTATTACCCAGGTTAGCACTTTCAGCTTTTGCTTCAGGGAATTTCTGGCCCCAGAACAGAACAGCATAAATAAGAGTAGGAATCACAATAACCCACATTTGCAGCTGCCATCCCATGTTGGCATTGGTCATAAATTCTGAAATAAGGCTTCCCAGTACAATACCACCAGGGAACCACATGTGGAAACGGTTCAGCATTTTGTTCATTTTACTGCCGGTATAACTATCCGCGATCATGGGGTTACAAGCCGCTTCAGTACATCCGTTTCCAAAACCAATGAAGAACGTTGAAATCAATAGCGTCCAATAACCTGTTGCGTAAATAGTAAGGATGATACCCAGCATATGCGTAACAAATGCTGTCCACATAATAACTTTTGGTCCGAGGGCATTATAAAGCAATCCGAATACAATCATTGCCAGCGGAAAACCCAGAAATGCCATCTGATTAATAAAACCTAATTGGGTATTGGTAAGGTCAAAACCTTCAGCCAGCTGGTTCAGGATGCCGGCTCTGATACTGAAAGACAGAGCTGTGGTAATTAGCGCAAAGCAACTCGCATTAAAAAGCCGGTTTGCATTAATGTTTTGTGTCATAGACGAATGAGTTAGTTTAATTTTGATTTTGAATAGGTGATTATGGTACATAAATAAAAAAAATAAGGAATATACTCATGGAAAGTGAGAATATTCTTTTTAATTCGGGGAGTTTTGGATGATCTTTTACTTTATAGGATAAGAGTTTCAGTAGTTTATCCCTGGAAAAATATTAACAAATTTTAAAGTTGTATGACAAGAAAATTGAGAATGGGCATGGTAGGGGGGAGCCTGGATGCGTTCATCGGGGGCGTTCACCGTATGGCTGCCTTGCTCGACGGACAAATTGAAATAGTATGCGGCGTTTTCAGTTCTGATTCTGAAAAGTCAAAAATCACAGGTAAAGCCCTTTATTTACCGGAAGAAAGATGCTATAATGATTATAAGGAAATGATCCTGAAAGAAAAGGAGCTGCCGGATAACGTACGTATGGATTTTATAGCTATTGCAACTCCCAATCACGTACATGCAGCTCCGGCCATTATGGCACTTCAGAACGGTTTTCATGTAATATGTGACAAACCCATTGCATTAAATACGAAAGAAGCAGAGGATATCGTAGCTGCTGTTAAGGAATCAGGACTGGTTTTTGCGTTGACACACAATTATACAGGTTATCCGATGGTGAAAGAAGCCCGGCATCTGATAACTTCCGGTGCATTGGGACAAATCAGAAAGGTGATCGTAGAGTATCCGCAGGGATGGCTGGCCTCTATGCTGGAAAATACCGGGAATAAGCAAGCCAGCTGGCGGACTGACCCGGCAAAATCAGGAGCAGGTGGCGGACTGGGGGATATCGGTTCACACGCTGAAAACCTGATAGAATATGTTACCGGGGCAAAAATTGTAGAATTGTGCGCAGATCTGACGATATTTGTAGAAGGACGCCGGCTGGATGATGATGGGAATATCCTGATACATTTCGATAATGGTGCGAAGGGAATTCTGCAATACAGTCAGATCGCTAACGGTGAAGAAAATGATCTTAATTTCAGGGTATATGGCGAAAATGCCGGATTGCAATGGAAACAGCTGGAACCCAATACGCTGGTATTTAAAACCAATAGCGGTACACGTTTAATCCGGACCGGTGTTGGTGATCTTTCAGACGCGGCCAAAGCACATACGCGTATTCCGGCCGGTCATCCGGAAGGGTACGTGGAGGCTTTTGCCAATCTGTACAGAAACTTTGCGAAAGCTGTGCTGGCCTATGAGAATGGTATACCACGGGATCCGCTGTATGATTTTCCAACCGCAGAAGACGGCCTGAGAGGTATGCGGTTTATGGATACTGTCCTTAAATCTGCGGCGTCAGATCAAAAGTGGACAAAGTTTGAATAAACTCACTAAAATTTATAAATTGACCATTTTAATCTATTATTTTTCTAATCATGAGTAAAATTAAAGTAGGTGTAGTAGGTACTGGTTTTATCGGACCGGCTCATATTGAAGCGCTTCGCCGCTTGCCTAATGTAGAAGTGGTTGCACTTTGTGAAGTCACCAAAGAGCTGGCAACTGAAAAAGCTGCTGCGCTTGGCATCCCGAGAGCTTACACTTTTGACGAATTAATTCAACAGGAAGATATTCAGTCGGTGCATATTTGTACGCCTAATTTTCTGCACTATCAGCAGTCAAAAGCAGCTTTACTTGCCGGTAAGCATGTAATTTGTGAAAAACCGCTTGCCAAAGAATTGCATGAGGCAGAAGAGCTGGTCAATCTGGCTGCTGAAACGGGCCTGGTAAATGCTGTGCATTTTAACCTGCGTTATTATCCTTTAATAAGACATATTAAGGCTATTCGTGAAAGCGGAGAGCTCGGAACGGTTTATTCTGTATTGGGTTCATACCTGCAGGACTGGCTTTTCTATCAGACAGATTATAACTGGCGACTTGAACCGGCTAAATCCGGAAGTACGCGTGCTATTGCCGATATCGGTTCTCACCTTATTGATATCATTGAATACACGACCGGCTTAAAAATTGTGGAGGTTTTCGCAGACTTTAATATCATTCATAAAACCCGTAAAAAACCTCTCAAAGCGATCGAAACCTATTCAGGGAAGATGCTGACTCCGGAAGATTATGAAGACGTAGCAATCAATACGGAAGACCATGCCAATGTACTGCTTCGTTTTGATAACGGAAATAAAGGTTCTATAACCGTTTCTCAGGTAGCTGCCGGAAGGAAAAACCGTTTGAGCCTGGAAATTTCAGGTTCTAAGAAAACCTTCAGCTGGAATTCAGAATCTCCGAATGAAGTATGGGTGGGTAACCGCGATGTAGCCAATCAGGTATTGCTCAGAGACCCGGCGCTGGTAGCTCCCGGAGTGAATTCCGTTATTACTTTCCCGGGCGGACATAATGAAGGCTTCCCTGACACTTCAAAACAAATGTTCAAAGAGGTGTATGCGGCTATTGCTGAAGGCAAACAACCTGAAAGCCCGGCTTTCCCGACATTTGCAGATGGTTACCGCGAACTGATCATAGGAGAGCGTATCCTGGAAAGCAGCCAGAAACAGGCATGGGTAACTATATAGTATTTTTTCAGAGCATAAACTCATAACTTAAATATATGAAAACCATTAAAGGTCCCGGTATTTTCCTTGCTCAGTTTCTGGGCGATGAAGCACCGTTTAATTCGCTTGATTCCATTGCTGATTATATGGCAGCTTTGGGATATAAAGGTTTGCAGTTACCAACGTGGGATCCCAGGGTAATTGATATAAAGTTAGCAGCGGAGTCACAGACTTATGCTGATGAGCTGAATGGAAAGTTAAAAGATAAAGGTCTGGAAATTACTGAGCTGGCATCCCATATTGTAGGGCAACTGGTGGCATCACATCCGGTATATGATGATCTGTTTGACGGATTTGCAGTTCCGGAAGTAAGGAATAATCCTAAAGCAAGGGCCGCCTGGGCAACAGACCATCTGAAACTGGTAGCCAAAGCAAGCAAAAATCTTGGATTGTCAGTCAGCGCAACTTTTTCTGGAGCACTGGCATGGCCTTTCCTGTATCCATGGCCGCAAAGACCCGAAGGGCTTGTAGATACCGCGTTTCAGGAACTGGCTAACCGATGGAGGCCGATTCTGGATGTTTATGATGAGAATGGGGTAGACCTGGCCTATGAGTTACATCCGGGAGAAGATCTGTTTGACGGTACTACTTTTGAGCGTTTCGTGGATTACCTTGACGGTCATACCCGTGCGATGATTAATTATGATCCCAGCCACTTTGTTCTTCAACAGCTTGACTATCTTCAGTTTATTGATCTGTATCATGACCGCATTGCTGCGTTTCATGTGAAAGATGCGGAATTCAATCCAACCGGAAAGCAGGGGGTATACAGCGGGTTCTCAGGCTGGGCTGACCGCGCGGGCCGGTTCAGGTCACTTGGTGACGGTCAGGTTGATTTTGCCTCTATTTTCTCAAAGCTTTCACAGTATGACTATGACAGCTGGGCAGTACTGGAGTGGGAGTGTTGTATTAAATCTTCAGAGCAGGGTGCGGCAGAAGGGGCACCTTTTATAGCCAATCACATTATTGAAGTGACGACCAAAGCTTTCGATGACTTTGCAGGCACAGCAGCCGATGAGGCTTTCAACCGGAAAGTGTTAGGAATATAAAGCCGGAGATAGCTCAATAACCGGATTAGAGCTGAAGCAGGGTTTGGATTTATGTGTAATTATGTTTAATTTTTACAATAAATTCTTACCCTGCTTTATTTTATACTATTCACCTTAAACCACTGTTACTATATGAACTACGCTAGTTTCGGAGACCGGTTGGTAGCCTACATTATTGATTTTATCTTATTATCTTTTGTTATGGGCATTATTATTGTCCCATTTATGGGTATAGGGATGTTCACAAGTGATTTTTATTCTCAGGATTTTGAAGATAACCCTGCCGCTGCTTTTGCATTAATGGGTTCAATGTTCACAAGTTTCGGATTGTTAATACTGATCCCGCTGTTATACGATGCGCTGATGACAGCTTCCTCACGCCAGGGCACATTGGGTAAGAATATTATGAAAATCAAGGTAGTGGACAGTAACGGACAACAGTTGAGCCTTGGAACCTCAGTAGGCAGGGTATTGATTAAGGTCGTATCATCCAGTGTATGTCTGTTGTTATGGTTATGGCCGTTATTTAATGATAGAATACAGGCTTTACATGATCTGGCAGTGAACTCATTTGTGGTGAAAAGTGAAAAATAATGACGTTCCGGAAGATCATTCTGACAGTAACAACTCTGGTTGTTACTGTTTTTTATTATCGTGTTGATCCTTCTCAGGCAGACTATCTTCCCCAATGTACTATACGTAAATTGTTCGGTATTTACTGCTGGGGATGTGGAGGGCAGTCGGCTTTTCATCATTTTCTGCATTTAAATCTGTCAGAAGCCTTCAGGTCTAATTTATTATTATTTCCTGTATTGCTGATCGGATTAGCTGTTTATACAGGCGAAATGACAGGAAAAAGAGAAAAGATTTATAAGATGTTCAGAAATAAATTCCTGGGTATTTTTTTAGTGATTCTGATCATCGTATTTACAGTACTCAGAAACTTTTTACCGGCTGGTACACTGATACAGTGAAACAGGACGCGCTTTCAGGGAAGGGTTAATTGTACCTGTATGGAAATTTTAAGTTATTAATTATA
>JBEBXQ010000191.1:0-5978 GCA_040391535.1 Telluribacter sp.
ACGTAAGCTCCAGGTTTTCAAGGGAAGCCAGTTCTGTTGCCGACTCTTTTTCATCGGCATACGGTCTTCTTGTAATGAGTGTCTGGTATAAAACCGCCGCATTGGTCGCAGGACCCGTATCACCGGATATTCCGTAACTCAAACGCAACCGTGCAAAACTAACAGCGGGTAACCGTTCCATAAACGCCTCCCGGTCGATATTCCAGGATGCGGCCACAGTCCAGGTCGGCAACCATCTGGCGATAGCCGATTTTCCGAAACGGTTGGAGCCATCGTACCTAAGGTAGGCGTTGAAATTATATTTGTCATTAAAAGTATAGCCGGCACCACCGTAGAAACCCGCAAAGCGTTCATATCCACGGGTCATTCCGTAATACTGAAAATTGCTTTCGATAGTTTGTTTCAGTATCCTGTAATCAACAAAAGGAGCACCGCCCTGATCATACTGATAACCATATCCCGTAAAATTGCTGTTCTGACGGTTGGTGAACTTGATTTCCTGTCCGACCAGTAAATTCACAGCATGCTTATCCTGAAAAATGCGGTTGTAGGTCAGGTTATTCCGCACATTATAGAAGCTCATCCGGTTCTGATTGGTATTGTAAAAACCCCCGCGCGGTAACACCACCACAGGTTCGCTATCAGGATCATCCGGATTTCTGTAAAGAAATTTATTGCGGTCGGCAATCGTCGATGTTTCATTGGC
This sequence comes from Telluribacter sp., assembly GCA_040391535.1. GTDB lineage: Bacteria > Bacteroidota > Bacteroidia > Cytophagales > Spirosomataceae > JBEBXQ01. Next base: position 707 of record JBEBXQ010000191.1, read on the forward strand.
CCGGTATGCATTGGCCATATTTGAGTTCTCGGTAATCTGATGTTCCTGGCTGGTTTCCACGTACCGCAGCGCACCCAGAAAATCAAATTTAAGGTGATCGGTCAGCTTATAGGACAAATCAGCCTGCAAACGGATATCCGCCAGGTTAATATCAATGTAATTATTCTCCAGTTCATGAATAATATTAAACGGGGCAAAATTTCTCCTGAAGAATTCCAGGTTACCGTTTTCATCATACGCACGCATGGTGCGGCTGGTGTTGAGCGCATAACTGAACGGATTGATATCAAAATCACGTTCGTACTTTCCTTCTACCGGATTACTCTGCCGGGTAACAGACCCTGGTGCACGTTGCTGCCGCACAGAAGCCAGTGTGGAAAAACCTACCGAAAGCTTATCTGACAGCTCATAACTGTTCCTGAAATTCAGTGTATATCGTTTTACATTATCAGCAATGGTCCATCCGTTGTCGTTCAGATAACTGGCTGAAAAATAAGACTGGGATTTATCCGTCCCGAACGAAACACTCAGAGAATGCTCCTGCACAAAATTATTCCTGAAAAGCAGATCAAACCAATCCGTATTGGCTCTGGCATACCCCAGCAGATAGTCTCTTTTGGCTTCAGGGCTGTTTACAATACCGAAACCAGTCTCGTCATACTGCGCAATCAAATCGTAGTATTTACCATAAATACCATAATCCGGATTATCCAGAACATTTGAATTGAGGTACCCTTTTCTTTCAAGCTCTCCCAGCACCGACATCTGCTTTGCAGAGTTCATAATATTATAATTGCGGTACATGGGCTTCATCATCGTACTGAAGTTTCCGCTATAGGTAATCACCGGCTTTCCGGTCTTTCCTTTTTTGGTGGTGATAACGATCACACCATTCATGGCACGCGCTCCGTACAATGCCGTTGCCGCCGCATCTTTCAGTATATCAAAACTTTCTATATCATTCGGATTAAGGCCCGCCACTGCTGAACCCAGCAAAGTAGTGGGATCACCACTGGAAAGCTGATCATTGGAAATATTCACGATATCTTCCTGTACCACTCCATCTACTACCCACAGCGGTTTGTTATCGCCGTTCAGGGAAGTAGCTCCTCTGATTCTAATTTTCGGTGCAGCTCCGAAAGTTCCTGAAACATTCTGAATGGACACCCCTGCTGCCCGTCCTTCGAGCATACGGCTGACATCAGGCAAACCGTCAATTTTAACGTCATCCACTTTTAACGTCACCGCAGAGCCTGTAAATTTATTTTTGTCAATCTGCTGATATCCTGTCACAACCACATTCTGAAGGCCAATCGCATCCTCTTCCAGTACAATCGTCATTACCGCCTGCGCCCTGACTTCCCTGGTCTGATAGCCAACCATACTGACAGAAAGCATGGCTCCATTTGTAACGCCTGCCAGCTCAAAATGGCCATCCGCATCGGTAACCGTCCCGCGGGTAGTCCCCAACACGCTGATGGTCACACCAATAAGCGGTTGTTCATTAGCATCCACTACCCTGCCTTTGATATCCAGGGCCAATGCCAATGCATTCAGGTTTCCGTTAACCAAAAATAAAACAGCCAGTAAAAAGCAGCGGAATAACAAGCTGTATTCGCGAGTCTGATAATATTGCTTCATTCAAATTCAGGTAAGGCTTTCGGAAAAAACTTGATCTATAGTAAATCGGTTACTCAATAATACGCATAAATGAAATCAAATGTAGCTTTTCAATGAATTGTTTGAAACAGAAAAACGTAATTTATGAAAATAATACAAAATATAATCAGACTTTATCCATCTGTCTTTATCAGCTTATCCGGCTGCCCTGTTTTCCCGGATTGACAATTTCCGATAATCTGCTGATCAAATCCGGTTAAAACTCCACTATTTTTTGTAAAATTGCCTGATCAATAGGATCATCTCAAAATTTAAAGGACAGAATGGGCATATTCGGTTTTTTTTCAAAAGAAAAAAAAGAAACCCTGGACAAAGGGCTGGAAAAAACGAAAGATTCGTTTTTCGGGAAATTGTCTAAGGCGTTAATCGGGAAAGACAAGGTAGATGAGGAAGTTCTGGATGAATTGGAAGAAATCCTGATCAGTTCTGATGTAGGGGTAGAAACTACTGTCAAAATTATCGACCGGATAGAAAAACGGGTTTCCAGAGATAAATATACCGGTACAGATGAACTGGATCAGATCCTGAGAGAAGAAATTCAGAGACTTTTGACTGAAAACAAATCGGTGGATGTCCTGGATAGTTTTGAAACAGAGCATTTACCCAAACCTTACGTACTGATGGTAGTAGGTGTCAACGGTGCCGGTAAAACCACCACCATTGGAAAGCTGGCCTATCAGTTCAATAAAAGAGGCCATAAAGTAGTACTGGGTGCCGCTGATACTTTCCGTGCCGCCGCAGTTGACCAGTTGAAAACATGGGGACAGCGCGTAGGCGTTGAGGTGATTGACCACGGCATGAACACCGATCCGTCGTCGGTAGCGTATGATGCTGTTAAAAGAGGGGTGGAAAACGGTGCGGATGTAATCATTATCGACACAGCCGGGCGTCTTCATACGAAGGTCAACCTGATGAATGAGCTCGGTAAAATAAAAAGAGTGATTCAAAAGTTCCTTCCGGATGCCCCGCATGAAGTGCTGCTGGTACTTGATGGCAGCACCGGACAAAACGCTGTTATTCAGGCACGTGAGTTCACCAAAGCCACTGAAGTAACTTCTCTGGCGATTACCAAGCTTGACGGAACCGCGAAAGGAGGAGTAGTGATCGGAATTTCAGATGAATTCCGGATTCCGGTTAAATATATTGGTGTAGGAGAAAAAATGGATGATCTGCAGGTATTTGACCGGCAGGAATTCGTAGATTCTTTATTTAAAAAGTAAATGTAACGATAAGCCCCTTTACCCTTACCTTTTAACTCAATCAGAAACGTGCTCATCAGATTTCTCCGACGATTTTCCGTTTTTTTGCTGTTTCCTTTTATTTCACTGGCACAGCCCTCATCACAGGTTTCGCTGACAGATATGACTGCTTTTCAGGGACATCCGAACAGCAACTGGTTCCTTTATAAAAACATCCATATTCACCCCTTTAAATCCGGAAAAATAAAAACCGAAGCCGGATCAGGCATCCTTGCCGGGAAACCCGGACAAGCCTTATTAACCGGACAAAACTTCGGAAACGTGCATCTTGCTCTGGACTTCATGGTTGCGCCGGAAGCGAAGGGAGCCGTTGTATTGCCGGGGGGTATTAAAATACTGCTTGCCGACAGTCCGTTTCATCCTGCGACAGATTCCTCCACGATCGGGTATACAGGACAAATCCCTTTGCAACATGCCGGTAAGGCGCCGGGATTATGGCAGCGTCTGGAGGTTTTCTATGATGCCGTCATTCCAGGGAACCCCGGCTATACAAGAATTAACTCCCTTAAAATAAATGGTGTGGTTATTCAGCAGAATATCTACTACAAAGCTGACGTTACACAGCCACAGCCACTGAAGTTTCAGGTTGACAAAGGACTCATAGCGTTCCGTCATCTGTACTTTATGCCCCTGCTGGACAGTAAACCGCTTCATATCAGTAGTATGACTTATAAAAAGTATTCCGACAGCTGGGACAAAGCTGAGCTCCAAAAGCTTGAGCAACAGTCGGATGCGCCGGTTCTCTCGCAGGAATACGGCAACGGGGCGAGGGAATTTCATCTTGTTTTTGAAGGAAACCTCACAGCTGACGAAGCAGGCGAATATCAGTTTTCAATGATCTATACAGGATCTTTCGGACAACTGGAGGTGGACGGCAAGCCGGTGATTAATTACCGGGAAAGTTCTTCACAGGACGTTCAAACCGGCAACGTGCTGCTCAGTAAAGGTACACATCCGTTCAGGCTTCGTTATTCCAAAATCCCCTGGCGGTCAGCCGCGCTCGGTTTAGTCGTAGAAAAAGAAGGAATCAAACCTTACGGACTTCATGCGTTATCCTCTCTGCCTGAACCAGAACCTAAGCCCCGTTTTTCCGTAAATCCTGTTACTCAGCCCGAAATGGTGCGGTCGTTCATCGCTTATGGAGACGAAAAGAACAAACGGACACATTGTCTTTCTGTAGGTACACCCGAAGGCTGGCACTATACCATGGATCTGAACAAAGGGGCGCTGTTACAGGTATGGCGCGGGCACTTTGCCAATACAACAGACATGTGGTATGAACGGGGCGAGCCCCAACTGTTAACCCCTGCCGGACTAACCATGGCACTTTCAGGGAGAAGCAGTTATGCGTTGCTGACCGACAAGGCAACCATCTGGCCCGATTCTTCCGGATTTGATTTCAAAGGGTATACGCTGGACAAAGATCGCCTGCCTGAAATCCGCTTTCAGAAGGAACAGACCATTGTGTATGATAAAGTGACACCGTCACAAAATGGCATCAGACGAACCATCCGGACAGAAGGGGCTCCGGTAACAATCAATGTTACGGCTGCAACACATATCGAACAGGTTGAAAAAAGGCTGTTCCGCGTTGACGATGATTATTATATTCAGAGTGAAAAAGGGACCGAACTTGTTCTGAAGGATATGCAGGGAACACAAATGCTGCTGATCTCAGCAGGAAAAAGTGCCACCTATAATATCATTTGGTAAACGCGGTCACTTTGGTAGTAATGGCCGGTATCCTGTTTTTTCTGGTATCAGCGGTACTGCCAGTCTATTTTTCAGGAGGGAAAATTCATGTTGGATCACAGATCATTCAACGTAAGTGACAGCCATTTTACCTGCAGGATCAATGAAACAATGCGTCATGAACCTCCGAAACTTCGCCTATCACTATTGTGTCAGACACCTTGGAACGGAATCAGCAGTATCAGAGTATACTTCTAAATTTTTCAGTTACCTCTTGTTCTACTATATGACGTTTCTTGTATTGCTGGTTCAAATTTATGTATATATATCCGGCCCAGGCAAGCCCATAAAACTATCATTTGTAATAAATATAATCCTTGGAGTTATATTCATTTTAATTCCGATGCGGTACCTGGTAAGTTTTCTATTAAAGTGGGTAGGCGATACTCCGATTCCCGACGAACTATCTGACAATGAATACAGCAGATTAAAAGCATTTACACTAATAACCATCTTTACAGGTCTCGTTTTATTAATTATATCGGCCATTTTACCTATCTATTTCATGGGAGGGAAAATTCAAATCGGTAATTATATCATCCAGCGCGGAAGTTAGATGAATAAATTATCCACCTGCCAAG
>JBEBXQ010000192.1:0-5946 GCA_040391535.1 Telluribacter sp.
CAGGTAACGGATTCAGCAACAGCGGACCTGTTCAGCACATCCGTAGGACGCGCCGCAACTGTACATAAAAAAATAGCGAGATACGCAAGATTTTGTAAAAACTTCATGCAATAATCTGTAGTTTTAATTTGAAAAAAATACCACAGAGAAGGGGAAACTGAGAGCAGTAAACTGTTCTATAATTTAGTCTTCAAATATTACAATAGAGCCTTCAGGATTTACATAAGAATATTTTTTAAACAGATGAATATCCGGATAAAAAATGTCTTATTAATTCAATATCAACAAAACAAGTAATTAAAAATCAGAAAAAATAATTTCTACTAAATAATTTTATACATCTTTTACAAGATATTGGAAATCAGACAGATAATAAAAAAGTGGATTAAATTCATTCTTTAACCCACTTTTTTAGTTGAGAAGACCATCATCTTACATCCCACCAGTTCCTGGTAGCCTGGGAATCTCCGCCAATTCTATCCGCAGCCAACCTGCTGTTTTCCGGATTATTAGAACGTGTAATTGCAGGATACTTTAAACGCGCAGGCAGGTCAGTCACTTCAGGATCCAGACTTCCGGAAACCGGTGCTATAAACAACGGCTCGCCGCCCGGCTTCTTAGGATCGAGACGCAGCCGCTCCATCCAGCCCTGAATACCCTGCATGTACAGGGCAAGCCATTTCTGAGTACCAATCACATCTTTCCATTCACCGGCTGAAAACGGCACCTTTTCCAGATAAGCCTCCACCACTGTTTCATTTGAAATACCCCACTGGGCCAGAGAAGCAGTAACTCCTTTGGTGTACCACTCTTCAGCTGAACCTCCTACACTGAGTCCTCTTGCAGCCGCTTCTGCCAACGCAAACGCAATTTCAGGATAAGTGACAATATACCCCTTTGCGTCCCCTGCATAAGCCTGCAAACCAGGTTTTGAAAGCCAGGGCATTGTTGGCTCATTTGCTTCTGTCCCGTATATTTTGCCAATGTATTGTCCACTGGTTTCATCAGGTCTTGCGTATATTGGTAGCCGGGGGTCATTCAATTCCTTCAGATAGTTAACCAGCGTAGCCGAAACCGCAAACTCAACCAATGGCCTTTCTACATCATTATAAGGGAAACGGTTAGTGGCGGCCGCATTGTTATAGGGAAAATAAACGTTTTGCGAGACACCGGTAAGCGTGTTCTGCGCAGCTTCTTCAATAACCGCCCTGGCCAGATCAGGCTGTGCGTCTATCATTCGCAGGGCAATTCTGATACGGAGCGCGTTGGCCGTCCTTACCCATGCCTGTGCATCCCCTCCTGAAACAACATCTCCCCGTATTGCTCCGGATGCGGGGTTTTCCAGTACGGCGATCTGTGTTTTCAGATTATTCAGCAATCCGGTATAAATATCTTTCCCGGAGTCAAAAACCGGCCGGATAATTTCATCACCCTGTAACGCCTCAGAATAAGGAATATCGGTATACACATCGGTCAATACATGAAAAATCCATGATTTGAGTACTTCGGAAACCGCGATCATATTAGCACTTACCTCCTGCGGATGGCGGTCATAGTAGTTTCTGATTTCCTGCAGATCCATCAGAGGTCCCGCGTACAATCCCGACCACAACCCTTCATCCGTAAACAGGAAACGTCCTTCTGATGTTTTATCCGTCCCCATCCAGTACTGGGACATCTGCATGCCTATCCGGCCGTTATAATAGGTTCCATACATCAGATCAGTGGCTTTTTTCTCGGCACTCGAAAGTAAAAATTCGGGCTGGGTTTCGCTTGATTTGGACGGATCGGTATTAATAGTTTCAAAATTGTCGCAGGCAGTCATAACTGTAAAAATACCCGCTATCAGTACTATTATCTTTGATTTCATAATCTGAGTCAGTTTATGGTAAATATTTCTATGAGAGCGCCGGTCAGAAAGTCAGATTCAGGTTGACTCCTAAACTGCGTACCGGTGGTAATGCGCCCCCTTCAAAACCAATCTGGTTACCAATGGAGTTGGTAATATTGGCCGGGTCAACATTGGGTGCGTTGCTTTTGATAAGCCAGAGATTCCGGCCTGTAAGCGTAAACCGCATCGCCTGCATTTTTATTTTTTTAGCCCAGCTTTCAGGCAACTGGTACCCCAGACGTACCTCACGTAAATAGATGTAGCTCCCGTCGTACAGGTTAGCCTTGCTGATACGATTTCCTCCGTCGGAGTTAAAATGTGTACGTGCTGAAACCACAATATCATTTACGGCGCCGTCCTCTTTTACACCGGGATTAATCAGGCCGTTTTCGCGGATATCCCCTTCTGCTGATTCCTTGAGCATCCCTGACTTGTTACCATACAAATTGGTATAAGAGAAGAAATCACCGCCTTTCTGAAAATCAATCAGTGCCGACAGATACACATTTTTGTAACTGAACGTATTGGAAAACCCTCCTACGAAATCAGGTAAAGCGTCACCTATAATTACCGGAGAAGCGGTTACGTTATAGGTCCCGTTTTCGCCCACTATTTTATTTCCCTGCGCATCATAGACATAATCAGTCCCCAGCATGGTTCCTATTGACATCCCTCTCTGTGCTACCATGGATACCTTATTGGTACGTCGCTCGGTACCGATGATAAACCGCTCAAGTTCTCCGACATCGTCGCTTGTACTGTTCAGATCCAGTACAATGTTGCGGTTTCTGGAGAAATTCACTACGGTTCTCCATGAGAAATTCTGCGTGGCCACCGGTGTTGCTGACAAGGACAATTCCACACCTTTGTTCTGTACCGTACCGCCGTTTACAACTTTAGAGGTAAAACCACTTTCGGCTGGTACTGACACATTCCAGATCTGGTTTCTCGTCCGACGATCATAGTAGGTAGCATTGAAGCCGATCCTGTCTCCGAAAAACTTAAAATCAAATCCTCCTTCTATTTCGGTCGACAATTCAGGTTTCAGATTGCTGTTAAACAGCTTATCGGCTGTTGTCTGCAAAGGATAGGTACCAAATGGTGCCACATAATCATAATACCTTGACACCGAATAAGGATCTGCATCATTCCCTACCCTTGCATAAGAAAGGCGTGCTTTACCCAAAGACATCCAGTTGGCCCCGGCAATGACATCTGAAAAGATAAAAGAGCCTGCAACGGAAGGATAGAAATAAGAATAATTGCCTGTCTGATACAGGCTGGAAGCCCAGTCGTTACGGCCTGTAGCGGTAAGGAACAGGTAATTATCGTATCCCAGCGTAGCGGAAGCGAAAGCCGAGTTGATTTGTTTATTAGCGAAACTGTTTGACACTGTAGCCTGTGTTACAGAGTTTTGCAGCACATACACACCGGGATTCTGCAAACCGCTGTTGGTATTTCCCATATCCACATTGTATTTTATCGACATGATATTACCACCGGCTACTCCGTCCAGTGAGAATTTTGAATCTCCCAGATCGGCTTTGGCATTCAGGGTTAACTGATAATTATTCTCATTGTTTATGACCACTCTTTTAGCATAAGAGCCAACAAAATAACCTTTTGCGCTACGGACCTCATCGAGATGGTGCAGATAATCAGAATATACCCGTACATCGGCCGATAACCAGTTATTAAGCTGATACGTCAGTCCGGCGTTGCCGTAATAGCGGTTATTATTATCTGTATTATAGTTTTCATACTGATTCCAGTAAGGATTCTGCGTAAAGGCCGGCTTTTGAATATTCCATGCTGTACGGTTCCAGGACTGCTCGGTCCCGTCGGCATATTTATATTCTTTCAGATAAGCATCATCAATTTGCCGCTGTCCGTACATTACATAAAACAGCATGGGGTTATTGCCGTGAAACCCGGTTCCCGGCCGGCCTCTGGAATGATCATTGACATAGTTGATACCTCCGCTGAAAGTAAGCTTATCCGTAAACTTATAAGAGGTATTCAGGCTCATAAAAAAGCGGCTCAGCTCACTTCCCGGATAGATGAAATTCTGTTTGGTATTTCCCAGTGAAAAGCGGATCGACCCCTGATCCGAGCTACTGGCCACAGAAAGGTTGTTCCCTACGGTTATCCCTGTTTTGAAAAAATCCTTTGCGTTATTGGGTTGAGGGCTCCAGGGAGCAGAAATGCCAAAATTGGGATTATTACGATCCTGGTCCCACGACCAGTAATGACGTACCAGACGGCCATCCAGCTTTGGTCCCCACGATTCATCCACTCCATAATCGGGAATCAGGTCGTAGCGGCCTTTACCATCATTATCGTCATAGGTACCTCCTCCGGGCAGAAAACCTTCCGGATGCTCGTTATAATAAAGCCGGGTAAAGTTATCACTTCCGCCACCTCCATATTTATTCTGAAATTCAGGAAGATAGGACACCTGATCCATCTGAAAACTCAGGTCATAATTTACAGAGAGCTTCCCCGAACCTTTCCCGGTTTTGGTGGTGATATACACAACGCCGTTCTGTCCGCGGCTTCCGTATAAAGCCGTAGCGGCCGCGCCCTTCAGAACCGAAATATTCTCAATATCATTAGAATTGATCAATTGTGCCGGATTACCATAGTCATAACCGCCGCCACCGGTGCCTTGTCCGCCTGTTACTGAAGTAGCATTGAGATTCATATTAGCCAGAGGCACCCCATCGACAATAAACAGCGCGTTATTATTTCCGGAAATGGATTTCAAACCCCGGATGGTCACCCTCGACGAGCCCCCCATGGAACCGCTGTTTCCTCCGATTTGCACACCTGCCAGTTTGCCCTGAAGCGCATTGACAAAATTCACTTCTTTGGCCTCCTGAATACTACTCCCGTCAATCTGCTGAATGGCATATCCTACGTTCCGTGTCTTTTGCTGAACCCCTAATGCCGTAACCACAACTTCCCCCAGGCTTTTGATATCGGGCTGCAAACGTATGGTTATATTAGTCATTGCGTTCGTAATCTCTACTTCCTGCGTCAGATACCCTACAGACGACACGCTCAACAGCTTGCCGTTAGCAGGTAATGGTAAGGAAAAACGCCCGTCTGCATCAGTGGTTGTTCCTGTTTCGGTTCCTTTGACCAGAATACTTGCTCCCGGCAACGGTGAATTGGTTTCCTCAACTACCGTTCCGGTAATCCGACGTTCCTGTGCCCGTGCATGATCAGCCAGTATAACCAGTCCAAAAATGGCCAGCAGATAATTAGAAATTTTTCTCATTTGATCAGTGTTAAAATTATCAGGAATTTAGTCATCAATTGAGGTATAAGTCTGCCAGCCTATTATAAATACTTATCAAACAGTCATAATTTATATAAATAAATTTCAAATAAGGGATCAAAATAGTGTAGAAAAATCTGCATTTCAGATCCCTTTACCGGAATATGCCTGACATTTTGCAAGAAGGGATAGTGGGTTTATTATTGTGTACGGGCTATCTTTTCGATCTGGTCACCTGACTCAAAACGAAACCGCCCCTGTCCGGATCACCGCCGGACAGATTCTAAATGAAGTATATTTTTTGCTGAATGCATTGCATACCAGAAAGGTTCTTCCCGAAATTATGATTCCAGCTTACTGCTGTTCCATTTCAGAAGGATGATCGGCAATGCAAAAAACAACATTTTTACAAACCAGGCCCAATCCATCAGCCATTCACGTAATGTACCTGGGGGGGACGGATCTATTTCATCTTCCTGCCATATAATGTACAGGTTAAGTATAAAATAGATCACCAGGACCAAACTCCCGACAATCATTATTTTTCTGTTTTCTTGTAGTAATATTAATAGAACCAAGCTCTGGTAATAAATACTAGATAACCCTTTCAAAATACTACTCAGAAAAAAAATATTTTTACCAGAAACATCTGATTATCAATTACAAAACGAACAAACAACGATCTTCAGGTCACTCACGGTTATTTTGCATTATACAATAGGGCTGCCATGTCCCGGAAGCCTCTCCTGCGTGCATGTTCAAGTGCTGTAAT
>JBEBXQ010000193.1:0-5803 GCA_040391535.1 Telluribacter sp.
CGCGCCCTATCCGTTACCTTCGTGAACAGCTTTTCATATCCCTCCCGGACAGAGTAGTTCCGGGTGCCTGGCTGCCTGGCCGGGAGTTTCTCCAGAAGATGGCAATCTGCGGATCGCTGTAGCTTGCAGGTTTAATACTCATGAGCATTACCCTTGTTACAGAATACCTGAAACGGGTACCTTTATATTATTCAATTACGCTCTCTTAAACAACAAAATCTGATTCTCCGATAATATATCTGATACAGCTCAGAAGACTTGTATACCTGGTGTCGATAAAACATATCGATTCCCCCCCTATTGTCAGAGAACACGAGGAAAAGGCGACGATCACACAGATCTTTTATACATTTCTTTTTTTACTCGTCAATGAATTGATACCGCCACATGCTACTAAGAAGCTTGAATTATAAAAACAATGCTATATATACTTAAATCACTACTGAACAGACTATTAGAATCAGAATCAGTATAACAATATACGGTAAAGATACGAGGCCTCCTTTCCTCAGGAACAGACGGTGTACAGATATGCAGATAGTACCATCCCCTGGAAAAGCGGTATAATACAATATACAATCCTAAACTTTATCTAATCTAATCCCTGAGATGCAAATGCATAGTGATAAACATCTGATACCCCTGATGCTCAAAACCAAAATCTTTTCCATTCTTTCTGTTCTGCTGGTTTCATTTTTACCTGGAAACACGCTGGCTTCCGGCCTCACAGCCGACTTCTCCAAAGCTGTCATAGCAGACATATCCGGACAGACAGAAACGGAGGCCGCTGCCATACAAATGCTTATTGAGGAGGTAATGAACCGTACAGGCATACAATTGACCCGGCAACAGCACCAGGACGTACCTCAAATCATTATCGGAACAAGAAAGTCAATCGCAGAACACAGTGAATATTCGAAAATAATCCCTGATCAGGGACAAACAGAAGCCGACGGGTATATGATCCGCTTGTCAGAAAATAAAAGAGGAACTCCGCAACTGCTGATCATCGGCAACGACCCGCGTGGCATGCTGTTTGGAGTGGGGCATTTTTTACGCAAATCAATGTTGTACAAAGGGAAAATTCTGGTACCCTCATCGATTTCGGTGGATACCTCCCCGACCCTCCCGCTACGGGGCCATCAGTTAGGATACCGTCCGAAAGTAAACTCCTACGATGGTTTCACAGTCCGTATGTGGGAGCAATACATCCGCGATCTTGCGGTATTCGGAACCAATGCAGTGGAGCTCATGCCCCCGAACACAGATGACGATGCTGACAGCCCGATGTTCCCGCTTCCTCAGAAAGAGATGCTCGTTGAAATGAGCAGTCTATTAAAAAAATATGGACTGGACGTGTGGATGTGGTATCCATTGATGCACGGTGACTACAGCAAAGATGATGTCGTTAAGAAATCGCTTCAGGAAAACGATTCGATCTTCAGGAGCATGCCCAGAATAGATGCTGTTTTTGTACCAGGGGGCGATCCGGGCAAGCAGGACCCGGATGTTTTCTTTAAACATATAGAGCGAAAAATAAAAGTGCTGCATAAATACCACCCAAAAGCAGAAATATGGATGTCCCCTCAGGGATACAGTGCCGAATGGATGGACAGGTTTATCCGGATCATCAATAAAAAGCCCATAGGAATATCTGGAATTGTTCACGGCCCCTGGACGCGGATGGACGTAGATTCGCTTCGTAAAATAATCCCGGCGGAATATCCCATCAGAAGATATCCCGATATCACCCATACTATTGATGCGCAATATTATGTACCCGATTGGGATTTTGCCTATACCGTTACAGAAAACAGGGAGAGTATTAATCCGAGACCATCCGATCAGCAATTGATATTCAAGGCGCCGGATCCTTCCGGCTACAAGGGCTTTATCACTTATTCGGAAGGAGTTAACGACGATGTAAACAAGATGGTCTGGAGCGGGCTGGGCTGGAATCCTGAAACACCTGTTATCGAAATACTCCGCGATTACAGCCGCTACTTTATCGGTCCTGAATACGCTGATAACTTCGCACAGGCATTGTTAAGTCTTGAAAAAAACTGGCGCGGCGCATTGATCAGCAATCAGGGTGTCCATACTCATCATGCAGTTTTTCAGTCGATGGAAAGGGAGGCTGCTCCGGAAGTAAAACTCAACTGGAGATTTCAAATGGCGCTTTACCGCTCTTACTACGATGCCTATACCCGTAGCCGTCTTATCTACGAACGTCACCTCGAAGACCTGGCTCTGAGTACGCTTCGCAGCGCATATGAGACCGGCACCGTACAAGCGATCACAAAAGCCAGGAGTATACTCGCAAGAGCTACCGGCGAAAGAGTTGCACCGGAATGGCGTCAGCGGGTTTTTGAACTGGCAGAGGCATTGTTCCAAAGTATCAGAATGCAACTCAGCGTATCGAAATATAATGCAATAGCCACCATAAGAGGGGCGAACCTTGACCTGATCGACTCTCCGCTCAATAACCGGTTCTGGCTGGAAACGGAATTTGACAGGATCACTGCACTGGGAGATGAGGAGCAGCGAATTCAGGAACTGAATCGCGTTTTAAATTGGGAAAATCCCGGCCCCGGCGGCTTTTACGACGATCTCGGGGACCCAGCTAATCAGCCCCATATTGTAATTGATCACGACTATGCGAAAGACCCCAACGCTTTCCATGCTGCGTTTATAGGGCTGCCAGGAGGGTATAGCCTTGAAATGGACAGAATCCGAAACTGGCGTACATCCTGGAAAACGTACATGCAGACCATCTACGGTGTTCCTTTGGAATTACGGTACGAGAACCTTGATCCCGAAGCCCAGTATCAGGTAAAAGTTACCTACATCGAAGACATAGAGATCAGGCTGACCGCCAATGAAGACATCACTGTCCACGACTACCTTATGCCGGAGTTTGATCCCAGACCTGTCGTCTTTGATATCCCTGCAAAAGCCACGCAAGGCGGTAAGCTTTCATTGAAATGGTTTATTGACCCAAACGGAGATGGCCCCGGCAGAGGCTGCTCGGTAGCGGAAGTATGGCTCATCAAAAAAAAGGATACTTCTTCTCTCAAATAACGTCAGTTCAGGATAAGTTCACCATCTGAAAATTACGGATATTAGTGTTGCTATCCGTTCCGGATCACCCACAAGATGTTTTCAGAATCTGTTCGGTTCCCACTACACCGAAAGCCACTCTAACGGGTGGCTTTCTTCTTTTTTACCTCTTTACCCTCTTTAATCCCCCGGTGTGCGGCTGAATTATTTCACATCGGTATGCAACATTTCTTTTAATATCCTGTCTTTGTTGTAAAAATTAAAGAAATATGAAAAATATACTTTTCCTATGCGCCACGCTTTGGGCGGGGACACTACTGGCTCAGGATAAGGACACTCCTTATCAGACCAAAACCTTACATAACGAACAGATCCGCGCAGTGGATCTTCAGACTTCAGGCGGTAGCCTGACCGTGGAAGGAGTTAATGATGCGGAAGCACGCCTGGAGGTATTTGTCAGGCCGAACAACGGAAACAATAAGCTCAGCAAACAGGAAATTGACGAACTGCTGAAAGAATCGCATGATCTTGAAATCACGGTCAGTAACGGACAATTAAAAGCCGTTTCGAAAACAAAAAAGAATGTCCGGAACAGCAAAATCTCGGTTTCGTTCAAAGCCTATGTCCCTAAGGCCGCTGCGGCCAGCCTCAATACCAGCGGAGGAAGCCTCTCGGTCAATGGCATAGCAGGCAAGGTTAACGGTACCACTTCGGGTGGCAGTATCAGGATCAGCAACCTGAACAATGATATTGATCTGAAAACAAGCGGAGGCAGTATAACCGCCAGTAACACCACCGGAAGTGTGAATCTGATGACCTCCGGCGGCTCTATAAAACTGAATAACCTCAAAGGTTCCATACGGGCCCATACCAGTGGCGGAAGTATCAAAGGAGAAGAAATTAAAGGCGAACTGATCGCCAAAACCTCTGGCGGAAGCATCAGTATAGACCGGATGTCGGGCAGCGTAGAACTGGCTACCAGCGCGGGCAGCACCCACTTACAAATGCTGGAAATCGATAAATATGTAAAAGTGGATGTATCAGCCGGAAGCGTTGACCTTCAGCTGCCTCTCAACAAAGGCCTTGATCTGAACCTGGCGGCTAACAGAATCAGTGTGCCGCTGAACAATTTTTCAGGTGTCAATGAAAAAGATAAAATCGTAGGGAAAATCAATGGCGGTGGTGCATCCGTAAGGGTTTCGGCCAGCGCAGGAAACCTGAAAATCAGTGATTTGTAATACAATCATTTTCTCTTTCCGATCCTGAAACGTTGGTCTCAGGATCGGAAAGATGATCATTTTACATTTCCTTCCCCTGGTAAAAGTCAATAATTTTATTTCGTAAGATCAGTTCATAGCGTGCTATGATCTTTTGCATATTGGCCCTGTCGTAGTTGTTCTTGACTGTCAGGTATTCCACAGAATTGATAGCCCCGGCAGCATATTTCACCTCCGCGATCCGGTATGACTCCTGATAGGCGTCCGTTTGCTCACTGTAAAAACCGTATTTTTCCAGAGTCGACTTCTGATTAATCAATGCCTGATGAGTCATTTGCTGCAGCTGATTCCGGCTGCTTTCTGCCCTTACTTCTGCATTCAACAGCTGGATTTTCGCTTTTGAAACCTGATGCCGGGTATTAAAATAGCTGGTTACAGGGATATTCAGTGACAGAAAAACGGCTTTACCCAGATTGTTCTTCGACTGATCAAGAAAGGGTAATTCGGCATTACTGGAATAATTACTGCTCAATCCGGCGCCGATGGACAAAGTCGGAAAAAACAAAGATTTGTTTGTTTTGATACCCCACACAGCACTTTCTTTCCATAAGTCAGCCGATTTGATCATCCCCAGATTTTCACTTGCCGTAGTAAACAGGTTTTCAGCAGTGGTTTCTTGTGCTATTTCAATGACTGCCGTATCCACCGGTGCTATATGCATCTCTTTATCATAGGGCACATTCATCAGTTCACACAAACTAATGAGGGCGTTCTGGTAAGAATTTTCCGCATCTGTCAGCAACATTCGGTCATTGGCCAGCTGGCCCAGCAAATCATAATAGCTGTCTGGCGTAATAGCTCCCTGCTGGTGCAGGGTCTCAATCCTTTCCAGCTGTTCCTTTGTCAGCTGCTGTTGGTTTAGGGCTTGTTTTTGCAGATCAGCGGCCGTCAGCGCCTGTGTATATACCAGCAAAACATCCAGCATTACCTGATCCTTTACCGACTGCTCGTCCCAGCGGCTGGCTTCATACGATACAGTCTGCTGCCTGATATTCCGGAGTTTTCCTAATCCCTCAAACAAAGTAACCGACGCACTCAATCCCTGATTTCCATAAGAATATTGCTGCTGAATATAGAGATTGGTTGCCGGATCAATCCCCCTTCCCCGGTTAAGACCGTGCTGAAGATTAATGGAAGAACCAGGGATCAGCGCTGTATAAGATTGTTTCTGGTTAATCAGCGCCATTGTGGTATTGTTGGTACTGTTCCGCACCCGTTCATTGTTCAACAGCGCCTTTTCAATACAGTTCTGCAATGTATAAACGGTTTGTGCATGTGTAGTCACCGGCCAGAGCCAGGACAAAAGCAGCCACCAGGAAATGAAAGTTTTCATTACCGATAAAATTAAAAATGATGATTTGTTAAGCTAACGATTAACGGACAATCCGGCCGTCAAGCAATTCAATAACCCGGGAGCCATAGTTTGCATTTTTTTCAGAATGGGTCACCTGAATAATAGTTACCCC
>JBEBXQ010000194.1:0-5730 GCA_040391535.1 Telluribacter sp.
AAATATATAATATTACGAACTTATAAACCCTTATGTCTGTCTGTGATGTGTCGTTAGTATAAAATTTTAAAGCGAAATAATTCTCTTTGTAGGAAGAATTTGAAGCAGACAGGTGGCGTCAATCGTTTTTTATGTTGTGTTAAGGTTGTGTAAAAGGGTGGCTTTCGATCAGAATTAACAGTTTTTTACTCAACATTAATAGATAAACATCATGAAAAAGGTAATCTTATTTGCACTTTTATTTTCCTGTGCTTTTGTTTTTACAAGATGTGGGACGGAGAATGAATCAACAGAAACGCAAAGTAAAATCAGGTACATCAGAAAAAATGCCTCATCTGAGGCTGCCGCCAAAGATCTTGAAGCATTGGACAAAGCACTTGCGATGATGCGCAGCAAGGATTGCTCGGATCCCACCAGCTGGTATTATCAGGGAGCGATGCACTGGATCCCGGATTCGATTAACGGCACCAATAAGCTGTGTGAATCGTATCAAACCTATGCCGACCTGAAAACAGCCTGGGATAATTGTACGCATTCTGAGAGTGGCGATGAAGAAATCCATTTTCTGGTCTGGCACCGTTTCTATATTTATCATTTTGAGAAAATAGTCAGGAAACTATCCGGCTATGAAGAATTTGCTTTGCCTTACTGGGGATATACAGATACAGAAGATACAACATTCAGCAGAACCATGCCCGCTTATTTCAGGAACGCTTCAACTGCATTGTTTGAAGCTGCCCGTCTGGACAGCCTCAATGAGGGGATCCCGATCAGCGGCCGTGCGACCCGAAAGCTGAGCCTGACCAAATTAAACGAAAACCATCTCTATCGGTTCTTTAATAAGAATATAGATGTGGCACCGCATGGGGCGATGCACAACTACATTGGATTTGGCAATGACACTACCGGGAAATCCCGGCAGAATAAGGTCTGGCAGCAGAATACGTACGGAATGATGTCAGAAGTGGCAACGGCGGCGTTTGATCCTATCTTCTGGACACATCACAGCAACATTGACCGCATCTGGCAGCAGTGGACCAATTCACCGAACGGGCAGCAGGTTTTACTGGAAGAGCTGAAATCCGTGCCCTGGAATTATGTATTCTTTGACGAGGATGGTAATAAGGTACAGTATACTATTGACGAAGTCTTTGAGCAGGTATATGAAATGGATTATGACTTTGATGATACTCCCGTTTCTCCCAAAGTGTCACCAAAGCAGGACGTGAGGCTTTTCAGTCAAAAAAATATAGCATCGGGTGATACCATCGCAAAACATGCAAAAGCTGTTTCGCTGAAAAATTCGCTGACAAAGCTTTCGCTACCTAATACGAATAAAGAAACACTACAGTTGTTTTCCGCTCAGAATCCAAAAGGCAAGATACTGGTGCTGACGATCACAGTTTCTTTTTTGAAAGCACCTAAAGGTGATTATGAAGTATATCTGAATTTGCCGGAAAAAGAGGAAACTACTCCCGAAAGTGATCATTTCGCCGGATTTATGACTTTTTTCGGGGCCGATCACGAACATAGCGCACATGCCGCTCACCGGCACCACGACCCGCGGAAGAAAAAAACATTTGTATTTGAAATAAGCGATGAGGCCATTGATACAGACGCGTTAAGTAAATCAGCCTTTAATCTCACCTTTATCAAATCGGGTGGCTCAGCGGCTGATGATATTCAGATTGACAACGTACACATTATTAAACATTAAGACGACGGGATAGAAAATAATTTGTAAACCGAGAAGTCCGGAGTTTTCTTCGGGCTTCTTTTTATGCCATAAACTTAGGCAAAATCAGGTAGAATCGGCACTGAAAGTTTTTTTAAAGAAAGGGCAGACACAAACCCGTAGATCTTATGTCCGGGCAGGAGTTTCCGGTTTATAATTAATTGTTCAAAGGCATGTTACAAAAGTATTTGGTGAGATTACTGTTCATTTGCATCTTATGTTCAGGACTTCGTGATGGCTGGTCGCAGGCATTCGCAGTATCGAAAGAATTCCAGGTCTCTGCTGCCAAACAGGGGGTTGCGGTTGATGAACATCATTTTTACGTGATTAATAATAGTGAAATCACCAAACATAATAAACAGGATGGTAAACTTGTGGGCTCTGTGAACGGTAAGCCGCTGGGATTTACCCATCTTAACAGCGGTGTGGTGCTGGACGGAAAACTATACTGTGCAAACTCCAACTTCCCCGGAATCCCTATGTTAAGTTCTGTGGAAATTTTTGATGCGAATACGCTTAAGCATACCGGCGGCCATAGTTTTGGAATTGATCAGCGCGGATCACTTACCTGGATTGACCGGAAAGATGGTTTTTGGTGGGCTGTATTTGCACAGTATTCCGGAAAAAATGCCAGTGAAGGAAAAGATAACCGCTGGACTACCCTGGTAAAAATGGACGATAAGTGGCAACAGCAGGGTGCATGGGTTTTTCCTGAAAGTCTGTCTGAAGCTTTCGGAAATTACAGTAATTCCGGAGGCAACTGGAGCAGGGAAGGCACGCTCTATTGTACCGGGCATGATAATGCTGAAATTTATGAGCTCCGGATTCCTGCATCAGGTTATACGCTGGAGTACATCCGTACAATTCCGGCTGAGGCCATTGAGGGACAGGGAATCGCAATAGACCGGTCTGAAAAAAGCAAAACCATTTTGTATGGTATTCTGCGTTCAACAAATACAGTCACGGTTTCTGAATTGAAGTAATGAAATTAAGAATGTTACATCTGCTGTCGCGAAACGTTTTTAAAAGTGCCCTGACGGGCCTGGGTATTATTTTCCTGTCAGGTCAGCACATCCGGGCACAGGAAGAGCTGAATGTGATCCGGAAAAAATGGATGAAGTACAGTGATGCACCTAACCTGCTGTATCATCATGTGTCAGACGAGGCTTTACACTTGCTGGAAAAGGAAGAAAGAGAAGTGTCACTGGTGAAATCCAAAGCACAATGGGTAGCGCGTCAGCGACAAAAAAAGGAAGCGATCTGGAACGCTATCGGGAAGTTCGGGGAAAAAACACCGTTGAACCCGCAGATTACGGGAGTGGTCAGGAAGGAAGGTTTCAGAATCGAAAATCTGATTTATGAATCTTTACCGGGATATTATGTGACCGCCTCATTGTTTATACCTGATAACGTTACCAAACCGGCGCCGGCCATTCTTTTCTGCAGTGGGCACAGTGCTTTGGCTTACAGGCGTGATGTGTATCAGATTCCGTTACAGAATCTGGTAAAAAAAGGATTTATTGTATTGGCGATCGATCCTGTCAGTCAGGGTGAACGGCTGCAGTATCCGGATGAAAATAAGGGAGAATCAAGAATCGGAAGTTCAACCCGGGAACATTCTTATCCGGCACCACAGGCATTTCTGATCGGACAGTCCATCGCCAGATATTTCGTTTGGGATGGTATCAGAGGAATCGATTATCTGGTGAGCAGACCGGAGGTTGATGCCGGGCGGATCGGCGTACACGGTCTTTCCGGAGGAGGTACACAAACAGCTTACATAGCGGCACTGGATGACCGGGTAGTGGCTGCGGCCCCTTCAGGATATATTACAGGCTATAAGCGACTGCTGGAATCTGTGGGTGTGCAGGACGGAGAGCAGAACTTCTACCACGGACTGAAAAGCGGTATCGACCATGCCGATTTTCTGGAAATCAGGGCTCCCAAACCCACATTGATTATGGCTACCACACGGGACTTTTTCAATATTACAGGTACGCGCGAAGTTTATGAAAGAGTAAAAAAAGCCTATACTGTTTTCGGAAAACCGGAACACCTCCAAATGGTGGAAGGAGATTATGAGCATGGATATACACAAAATATCCGCGAGGGTATGTATGCGTTTTTTCAGAAGCATCTCAGTCTGCCAGGTTCACCGCAGGAAGAAGAGGTGACACTGTTAACTGAAAAAGAATTGCAAAAGACAGAAACAGGGCAGCTTGCTACTTCTCTGAAAGCTATCGAAACCGTGTTTTCGCTCAATCTCCGGCAAGCCACAGGAAGACTGGAAGCCCTGGATAAGTCAAGAAAACAGCCTGATACACATCTGGAAAAAGTGCTTTCCGCAGCCAGAAGCCTGTCGGGGTACAAGGTACCGCAAAAGGTGGAAACCCCTGTTTTTACGGGAAGAATTGCCCGGGATGGCTATGTTATCGAACGTTATTTTATACAGGGAGAGGGAAATTATCCCATTCCTTATCTGATGCTGTTGCCGGAAGGAAAAATAAATAAGATAGTTCTTTATCTCCACCCCGATGGAAAAGCGAAAGAGGCTGCCGGAGAAATGGAGCAACTGGTGAAAAAAGGAGTAGCTGTACTGGCTCCGGATTTGGTGGGAACCGGAGAACTGAAACCGGATTTGTTTGCAGGTGATGCCCATATTGAAGGAGTCTCCTATAATATCTGGTTTATGGCTACTTTAACCGGCCGCAGTATTACAGGAATACAGGCGGCGGATCTGGTGCGATTGGTGCAGGGGATACGGAAGCAGTTGAAGGGTATTGAAATTCTTGCAGTGGCCAAAGGAGAGATGGCCCCGGCTTTGCTGCACGCGGCTGCTTTTTGTAAAGATATCAGCAGAGTGGCATTATCGGGTGCGTATTTATCTTATCGTTCTGTTGTGGCCAGCAGGTATTATAAACCGGCTTATGTATTCAGTATGGTACCTGGTGCACTTCAGGCTTATGACCTTCCGGATCTGGCAGCAACATTAGCTCCCAGGAAACTGTTAATTTCAGATGTAAAAGATGCCAGTGGTGAGAGCGCCGATTCCCGGCATTGTATGGAGGAATTCTCCATAACACAGAAAGGTTATGCTTTAAAAAAATCAGAAAATCAACTGAAAATTGTAGCTGAAGGGAATGAATATTTACTGGATGAATGGATCAGTATGGATTGAAATAGACAGGTAGGGGGTGAGATCCGTGTTGTGATTAACAGATAGATGTTATCCCTGTATTATAGGAAAGGAGCGTCCGTCCTAAAATCTTCACAGGAAAAACAGGCATTGTTTGAATAAAGTGGCTTTAACCTTGTCATGGGTATTGACAGGAAACCGGTCGGACTCGTATGCAAGTAGCCGTAACCGTCTTTCTGACAGCGTACAGATTACCCCATTTTCTTTTTGACGGAAATAAATCTGCCATTGATT
Organism: Telluribacter sp.; assembly: GCA_040391535.1. GTDB lineage: Bacteria > Bacteroidota > Bacteroidia > Cytophagales > Spirosomataceae > JBEBXQ01. Next base: position 5,166 of record JBEBXQ010000194.1, read on the forward strand.
TATTGGATACATACAAAAAAATAAAAAAATAAATATAATTATGAACCTTTGAAGACCGTAAAGGTGTTGTTAGTAAAATTTGTGACAGGTCACTTATTCCGGTACCCCTTCCTGAAGTAATGAAATTGAGTTTTATATTTTACCTGATTTTATTTGCGATAGCACCCTCTTTTGTGTTGTACGGACAGCCTGAGAAAGGGAGAAGTTATTTTGAACGCCTTTTAACTGCACAGGATGAATACCGGTTAGCCCTTGCCAGCGGTGATTCTGCTGAAATAGCCGAGTGGAGTTACATTCTGGGGAAGCGTTTTATGACCCTCGATAATCAGTTTTATGCCAAACGCTATTTTCTGCAGGCATTGCGCATCCGCCAGTCACACGGATCTCCGCTGGACATCGGAAAAGTTTATGCACAGCTGTGCCATCAGGCTTTTTATCTTAACCAATTGAATGAGGCGGAACAGTATGCCCGGTTGGGGTTTTCTTATCTGACAGAGTCGGGTCAGCCTCCGGAAATGGTAACAGCATACGGTCTGCTGCGTGATATTCATTTTTATGGACTTTT
>JBEBXQ010000195.1:0-5202 GCA_040391535.1 Telluribacter sp.
TACCTGTTTCATTTCGATGATTCCAGGGCTAATGTCGCTTGCTCTATCAATACATATTTTTGGTAGGAAGATCTCTGAAAAATTATGTGCAGAAATAAGGAGCGTTAGCTCTGTCATCTTCGTAGCAGAAAGAATAAATAAAATTCAATAAGGGGCGTAGCCCTGAGATCTTCATCAGATAATAAATATTACCCTACCCGCATTTCCGGCAAAGGCGGGCAAAATGCCTTATAATATTATAATTGAACTAATTCGATTTACTGATTTACAGCAGATCAAATTTAATGCCATATATAAGAAGCTATTATCCCAATAAATCCCCTCAAAACTCACTTCACAGCTACTTCCATTGATTTCAGATTTAGTTCTACCGACTTCAGCTGGTTGAGCATCTCCTCCTGAAGTGCACAGGTCGTTTTGGCGATTTCCGGTACCAGCCCTTTATAATATTCAATACCGGCCAGTAACTGATCCCTGAACTTACTGAGGTATTTCTGTTTTTTGTCCGTAAATTCCTTCAGGTGCATTTCAAGGTCTTTTCTGTAATGCTCAACATACAGGTTCAGCTCGTTAATGAACATATTGGGTCTTTCCACATTATTCAAAAGATTGACCTTACCATAAATATGGCTCACCATTTCATCCAGTGTATATATTTTTGAAAACCACGCCAGATTGGGCCCGGGGCAGACAGACACCGCTTTGCTCTCTCTGGGCTTCAGCAAATGGTGCTTCACCAATGTGGAAGTACTCAGTCCTTCGCAGAGGCACAGCTTTTCGGTAACCGCGTTAAATTTTTCCTGATATTCCTCTTCACTCAGATTCAGGGACTGCAGCTGCTTTATTTTCAGGTTTTGATATTCTCTGGAAGCAGTACAGATAGGCTCGGCGGTAAATTCAGTATTCGAAACCAGGTATTTTTTCTTGCACGGACTTCCCGGACGTCCTTTCGCTATTCGGGCAAGCCGTTCTTTTTCCGCGCTGCTTTTCCTGAAATTGTTAAACAATACACCCAAAGGAGAAGAGTTACTCACATAGTAATCACTTGTATCGGCTTCTGCAAGGTCTTTCAGCGTTTCGTCATCTACATTGGTTACTTCAGGTACCAGCAAAAACGGACTCCCCCACCCGGTGGCATCTACCTGATAATAATCCAGTAAAAACTGATTTTCAGTCGCCGTTCCAATTCCTCCCTGCACTGTAATACGTATCTCCGGAATCCGCTCCATCTGCAAGCCTCTGGCAGACAGTCCTGCCTGATACAGGCCGAACAATTCCATTGTCATTTCCCTTCTTTTCTCCTTGAACTCATCCAGAATAGGCCCCAGCAGATACCCGTCTGTAGCAAAGGCATGTCCGCCACAGTTAAGTCCGGATTCAATCCTGAACTCTGAAACCCAGATCCCCTTTTTGGCCAGAAACTTCGCCTGGATAAAAGCCGAACGGAAATCGCTTACTTTCAGAATGATCTTCTTACTGAAATCCCCGTTACTGTCAGGATAAAACGCACTGAACTGCTCCAGGTAATTATAAAGACGGGGGTTCATACCCGCTGAAAGTACCAGTGACGACTGTAGTGTACTGTTGGCAAAGCCCCGCAATGCTGCCGATGCATCTGAAAATTCATCTCCCATACTTTCACCAAAAGCATTCTTGTTTAGCTTATCCACTTTCGACATAATATTCACATCAATAGCACCTTTTTGCAGGTTATTTCTCAGTTCATTTTCCAATACTGTACGTTCAGGACCTTCAGGCAGCTGAAGCATTTCAGAATACCGTATTTTCAGCAGTGAGGTTTCGGGCAGCAGTTCAAAATAACGTGTAATATCCGTTCCCGTTTCAAATGGTTGAGTCTGCAAATCATTGAATTTGTGGTCAATAATCCGGTCCATCAGATTCAGATACGCTGTAATGCGCCTGCTCCGGAAATCATCCTCATCCGGCTGAATAGGCACATAGGTTTCACCCTGCTGCAGGGTATGGTATTGCCGCATGCGTTCAATCATGACATCATCCACAATGGAGGAAACCGATGAAATACCGAAAGGAGAAACTTTGATCGGGGTATCAACAGAATACCCCAGACCCAGCACGGGAATATGAAATGTATGTAAAGTCATTTTATCTGATTATAAAGCGTTTGCGGACCAACACATCCGTAAGTCAAAACTACTTTATAGCCAAATGATAAATGTTGACAGAAGTAAGCCAGAATAATGACATTAATCACCTATTGCAGGCAAACTCAGCATACATTACTGTTTTTGTATTATTTCACTATATAAAACATTGGTCGCCGCTGCCAGAAAGTCAACAAAACCATTACTCTGTACAGGATTGCAACCATTGGTAATAACCACAATTCCATACTTTTCTTTCGCATTAAAAAACATCATGCTGTACAATCCGTATGCCGAACCTGTGTGGCCTGTAAGGTGCTGTCCGGGAATCAGTTTGGCGGTATGGTGCAAGGCAAGGCCATAGCCTGAACCCGCATCAACTGGTGTCTGCATCTGCCGCGCACTTTTCCTGGAGATGATCTTTCTGCCTTTATATTTACCCTGATTCATGTGCATTGTCATATATCTTGCCAGGTCAGGGGCTGAAATTTTCATTCCTCCCGTAGGGGAAAAAACAGGTGTGGAATATCCCATTACATAGTTTTTCAATACGTCAGCTCTGGAGACATAAGCATTAGGAGAAGCCGTCAGTTTACGGGCTGTTGTGTCATATTCATACAGGGTGGCAAAACGCGAGGCATCCAGATCATCCACATTATATCCACCATATAACCCCAGCGGCTCCAGAATATGATGAAAGACATATTGATCGAAGCGTTCCCCTGAGATTTTCTCCAGGATCGTCCCTGCCATATTGAAATTCAGGTTACAGTACTTATAAGCAGAACCGGGTCTGTAATCACTGTAACATTTTTCCCAATCCGGATTTTTGGATGGATCAATAGTATCAAGCGTGAAATAACCCTGACTGTCGTTGATACTTGAGGTATGCGAAAGTATCATACGCAACGTAATAGGCACATCAGGATAACGGGGGTTCCGGATTTTAAATCCGATCAGATCACTGAAATCATCATCCAGCGATAATTTCCCTGCTTCGGCAAGCTGCATAAGGGATGTAGCCGTAAAGGATTTGGAAATGGAGGCAATTCTGAAAAGATCACTGGTCGATAATGGTGTATTACTTTCAATATCTTTGCTGCCAAAGGCCCTGGTATAGACCAGTTCCCCTTTTTTAACCACTGCTACCGAAAGCCCGGCTGCTTCATACTTTTTTATCAGTTCCTCAATGAGTGTTTCCGCATTGCCGGACTGCCCGTTACTGACTACAGAAGCAGACATCCAAAGCCATAAAAGGAACACGGACTTTAAGAGATTAGAGTGTGACATATGCTGATGGTTTACTGAGTGGGAAATAGGAAACAAGTTAATTAAAATGATGAAAAATTTTGCAGGATCATCCTGTATTCATTCACAAATCATCATTCAGCACATGATTCAAGGTCTTATACACCCTATCTCTACCCTATTTTATTCTTCAGATGTTGCCAGCTGCCACCGTTATATACTTCCCTGAAACCTTCCGATTTCAATATCCTTTTACCCGCTGCGCTTCTGATTCCGGAAGCACAGCAGGTAATCACCGGTTTGTCTTTTTTCAGGGCCGCTGAGCCGGAAGCAATGGACTGGAGGGGAATATTCAGGGATTCCGGAATGTGTCCGGAATGGTATTCAGCGGCAGTACGGACATCCACGATCTGTGCCCCTGAGGTAAGCAATGCTTTGTAATCCACCTGTTTCCCGATTCCCAACAGGTCTTTTAAACGATCAACCAGTGACATAAAAAACGATTTGAAATGACTAACAGGTTATTTATTCTTTTTGGTATTCCAGCCAAAAGGGTAATACACAGGGCATACTCCTATTAAGCTTGTCAGAATGAAAGCCGCTGCAATGACCAGTAGCACCGTGGCCGTAACACCATTAATCACCCCAGTAAAATATCCGATTAAAATAATCACAGCAACTCCGATCCGGATTGCTTTATCCATAGTACCCATGTTTGTCTTCATAATATGATCAGGAAATTGTTTAAATGAAACGACAGGTAAAAATCCTTATAAAAAGCTACGTATACAGTAACATTTGTTACATAAGCCAGGTTGGTTGCTGATCTGTTAGGGATTATTGTCTTTCCGTCTCAGTTTAGTCTTCAAACCCTTTAAAGGTCAGGAAAATCAGGCTACATTTGTCATTTAGGAAATAATGTTGCTGCTTATGAATGATCATATTAATGCCAACCTGGAAGTCATCTTACAAAGAATACAACGTGCCTGCCGGACAGCCGGCCGGGATCCGGATGAAGTAAAACTCCTGCTTGCAACCAAAACGGTCTCCCCGGAAAATATCAGGATAGCCATGCAGGCCGGACAAACCCTCATCGGTGAAAACAAGGTACAGGAGGTCAGGGATAAGTATGAAGCATTGAAAGACGTTCCGCATCAGAAGCACTTTATCGGACACCTGCAGACCAATAAAATCAAAGACATTCTCAAGTACGGAGTGACCTGTATTGAGTCGCTCGACCGGCTTGAACTGGCAGAAAAACTCCATCAGCGACTTCAGTATGAGAACAGGCGCATGGATGTTTTTGTGCAGGTAAACACCTCCGGAGAAGCCAGTAAATTTGGTATAAGCCCCGGCAAAGCCATAGAACTCATCAGGCAAATTGCTGCTTTCGATACGATTTCGATCAAAGGATTAATGACCATTGGTCTGTTCAGTGCTGAGGCCGACGACGTGAGAAAATGCTTTCAGGTACTAAAAAATCTTCAAAAAGAAGTGGCCGGACTGGAAATCCCCGGCGTGGAGATGAAGGAACTTTCGATGGGAATGAGCGGAGATCTTGAAATCGCTATTCAGGAGGGAGCCACAATTGTAAGAGTAGGAACAGCAATCTTTGGACAGAGGGCTTATCCTGACAGTTATTACTGGAATGAAAAGCAATAGTTCAGAAAAGGAGTAGAAAAGAAAAACAATATTTTCTACCGGGCATCTGAAAGATAGAAAAATGCATAAATACTTCTCCAATATTTTCTGTTAACAATAAAAAACGGGCCGATTAAATTAACCAGCCCGTTTCTACTTAAGTATTCCCCGTTTATTAAGCCTCAAGATA
>JBEBXQ010000196.1:0-5106 GCA_040391535.1 Telluribacter sp.
ACCGGATGTGAGAGAAATGAACCCGATGTAGGTTGCGGCTGTAAAGGGCCCGTTTATTCCCGAGTGAATGATATAAAAGCTTCACTGGTTAAATCAAAGGATCCTGACCACCTTGCCCTGTTATTTTTTGAAATAAACGCTGAAAATAACCACCTCCCAGTAGAAGTGGTTATCTGTAATACGGCCGGACTTGATTTACCCGTGACGCCCTATAACCTGAAAAATGATTATCTGGTTTCCGGGGATCTGCTGACACCCTGTAAAATTGACCCCAAAATACGGTTTATTAAAGCTCCGCCGGGCACTTTCCGTGTTACAGAAATCCGCTTAACAGGAGAATAGCTCTGTACCGGTATCATTGAATTGCAAGAGAGCGGTAACGGCTCCGGAACCTGTTATTTCTGATTTTTCGCTCATTCTGTTTGTTCTCATCTGCTTAGTTTACTAAGTTTATCCCAACGAAATCCAATGAGCACAATTCAATATAAATACGATCCTTCCCATTTACGGGTTTCTGCGCCTACCAGGTATAAGCTTGAAGAGCTGAAATCGGAAGAAATGCTGATCAATATTGGTCCGCAGCACCCTTCTACGCATGGTGTTTTGCGTTTGGAAGTCATTACCAACGGCGAACTGATCGTGGATGTGGTTCCGCATCTGGGCTATCTGCACCGCTGTTTCGAAAAACATGCCGAATCGCTTCCGTTCAACCAGATTATTCCTTACGTAGACAGGATGGACTACGTGGCTGCCATGAACTCGGAACATGCGTATGCAATGGGTGTCGAGAAAATGCTGGGCATTGAAAATGACATTCCTAAACGTATCGAGTACATCAGAGTACTGGTAGCTGAGTTAAACCGTCTTGCATCACATTTTGTAGCCATCGGTACTTATGCGATGGATATTGGTGCCTATACGCCGTTTCTGTGGATGATGCGAGACCGTGAGCAGATCCTTCGCCTGCTGGAGTGGGTAAGTGGTGCCAGAATGCTGTATAATTACATCTGGATCGGCGGGCTTTTTTATGATCTTCCGGTAGATTTTGAAGAGCGGTGCCTTGAATTTGTGAAATACCTTAAACCAAAGCTTGACGAACTGCAGCAGCTGGTGATTGAAAATAAGATTTTTATTCAGCGCACAGCCAATGTAGGTGTTCTTCCTTTGCCGGTTGCCATCAACTACGGGTGTTCGGGGCCGGTGCTGAGAGGCTCGGGACTGCGGTATGACCTGCGGCGGGTGGACAATTATTCGGTTTATCCGGAAATTGACTTTGAAATCCCGATGGGTGAGGGAAAAATGGGGACCGTCGGAGACTGCTGGGACCGTAACTGGGTAAGAGTAGCTGAATGCCGGGAGTCAGTAAAGATCATCGAACAATGTCTGAAAATGCTGACAACCGATCACAAACGTACCCGGGATTTTGATCCTCAGGCTGTTGTTCCAAAAAAAATCCGTCCGAAAGCAATGGATTTTTACTGTCGTGCCGAAAACTCAAAGGGCGAACTGGGCTTTTATTTCCGGACAGACGGCCGTGCAGACGTGCCCGTCCGTTGCAAAGCAAGAGCCTGTTCCTTTAATAATCTTTCGGTGATCAGTGAAATTTCCAAAGGCTTATTAATCGCAGACCTCGTTGCCATTATCGGTTCTATTGACGTAGTGATGGGAGAAGTAGACCGGTAGGTTTGTTTCTGAAGATATATGTAAAAAGACGGGAGGCCACTACGTTCACACTGGCCTCCCGTCTTTTTGTCTGCACTTTATTTCTATACAAGATTATTCTTCAAAAGATATTCAGCAATCTGAACGGTATTGGTAGCAGCTCCTTTTCTGAGATTATCAGCCACAATCCAAAGATTAAGCGTTTTAGGCTGTGATTCATCCCGACGGATCCTGCCTACAAACGTTTCGTCTTTTCCATGTGCGGTTAATGGCATCGGATATACCAGGTTTTGGGGATCATCCTGAACAATCACACCTTCAGCCTGTGCTAATAAAGCCCGTACTTCCGCCAAATCAAATTCATTTTCGAATTCAATATTCACAGCTTCCGAATGTCCGCCAATAGTGGGTATACGCACTGTCGTAGCCGTAACGGCAATGCTGTCATCCCCCATGATCTTTTTGGTTTCATTGGTCATTTTCATTTCCTCTTTGGTATATCCGTTGTCAAGGAAAACGTCAATATGAGGCAGTACATTCAGGTCAATAGCATAAGGATAAACCTTTTCCACCTCAGTTCCCTTACGCTCACCAAAAAGCTGATCGACCGCTGCTTTTCCTGTACCAGTCACCGACTGATAAGTAGAAACCACAACCCTTTTTATCTTATATTTTTCATGCAAAGGCTTCAGCACTACGACCATCTGAATGGTAGAGCAGTTTGGATTTGCAATAATTTTATCCTCTTTGGTAAGCACATCCGCATTTACTTCCGGTACGATCAGTTTTTTAGCCGGATCCATCCGCCAGGCCGACGAGTTATCGATCACCGTAATACCAGCTTCCGCAAATTTAGGAGCAAGTGCCAGAGACGTGCTTCCACCGGCAGAAAAAATGGCAATAGCAGGTTTTTCTGCAATAGCGTCATCAAAGCTTTTTACCTTAATCTGTTTACCCTTAAAAGTAATTTCCTTTCCTACTGATCTTTCAGATGCTACAGGAATTAATTCAGAAACTGGGAAGTTACGCTCTTCCAACACTTTGAGGATTTCCCCACCGACCAGGCCGGTAGCCCCAACTACTGCGATTTTCATCACTTTTAATTTTAAAGGTAAAACATTTAACTTTTATAAAATCGCCGCAAAATTACAAATTAATTTGCTACCATTTCCAAATATTATCCGGCGTAATACAAAAATCGAGAGGAATATCATAACTTTCAGCATCGGTAATCGTTTCAACAGGCTGATAAAAGCATAAACCTGCTTTAACGGCATCATTACGGCAGGTTGCCAGAAAACGGTCATAGAAACCACCACCATACCCGACCCTGTAGCCTTTCCTGTCAAAAATCAGCATCGGAAGCAGAATTAAATCAGGTAAACCCGCGTCAATCTCCACTGAAGTAGCCGGCACCGGTTCAGAAATGCCCCACCGATTATTTTCAAACAAAGTATCCGGGGTGTGAAGAAAATGCTGCATCTGGCGTGTCCCCGGGATAATCCTTGGAAAAACGAACTGAACTTCCTGTATTTCCTTTTTTAACAGTTCGGTCAACAGCAGTGTATCAGGTTCTTTATTGCCTGTGTGCGGTAAAAAAGTATGTATTAATGCGGGTTTCAGGGTTTTAATAAAATTAACTGCCCCGGTGATTAATTGATCATTCAGCTGTTGCCACTCAGGCAAAGTCATTTGCCGTCTCCTGGCTAGATATACCTTCCGAAGGTTTGCTTTCGTTGTAATCATTATCTTCCAAAAGAATATCGTAGCTGAAATCGAGCGGGTCAAAAACCTCCAGTAATTCTGAAATAAATTTCCGGTTGCTGATATAAAAATCCTGAAAATTGGTTTTACGTTCCTGAGCCGTCCCACCCGGAAAACACTGCTGCAAAAGTGAATCGAACTGTTCCAGGGTAATCGTATACTTTTTCTCCTCTGCTTTCAGAAGTTTCTTTTCGAGATGTTCCAACGCATTGACCAGACGCTTTCGCTCTGCATTTACAGTTGGTTCAAGTGTCGTATCCACTTCATTAACCTTGTCCGCAATTTTATCAAACAAAGTACGGTACTGTTCCTTTTCTGTCTGCAGGGAAAGGTTATAATCAGAAAGCCGGCGTACAAGATCTTTTCTTAAACGCACGCTGTCCTGAAATAAATCTTCCGCATTTACACCCAGCTTCCGCATCTTCTTCTGGTCTGCGGTGCGTAAATATAATCCGAACTTTCGCGGAATGAGAAATGGGAATGGGGTTTTATGATAATCAAAAACTGATTTCAGCTGAAGCCAGTAAGGTATTTCTGACGGCCCACCTATATAGGCTAAATTGGGCAGGATAATTTCTTCATATAAAGGCCTGAGTACTACATTCGGACTGAACCGCTCAGGAAAAGCTTCAAGATGTGCCAGCAATTCATCTTTCGAAAACGCTATGTCTGTATCCAGTACCGAATATTTATCCGCATTTTCCCTGACAATCCGGGCTCTGACAGAATCAAACATGTAAAACAAGTTGACCTCTCTGGCATTAACAGGCAGCGAATAGCCCAATTCTTTTATTTCCTGCGTTGTTTTCTCCACCAGCGCACCGGAAGTCTGCTGAATCAGTTCGTCTCTTAAAACAGGCAAAAACAGCCGTTTCAGGTTTCTGTCGTCAGGATCCAGGCAAATCAATCCTTCATGACCGAACAAATGATGCATATAACATCGTACGGCATCAGAAAGAGTAGTATGCTGGCCATAAGCTTTTGAAAAAACCGGTAATACTTCAGGCATTTCATCCATAAGCCCAAGGAGGGAATCAGGACGAAGACGGCCTACTGCTCCGGAAGCATCCCTGTTCCAGGTATATTTCTTACCGGCAAGTGATACGGAAGCGATTTCATCAAAATCATGGTCTTCCGTAGCCATCCAGTACACCGGAACAAAACGGTAATCAGGAAACTGCTGCTGCAGTTTTCTGGCCAGGTTGATAATCGTGACAATTTTGTAAACGATATAGAGGGGCCCGCCAAATATATTGAGCTGATGACCGGTGGTAACGGTAAAGGTTTTGCTATCAAGAAGAGCATCAATATCAGGTTTATCAGGATAACCTTCGTATTGTTTTCTCAATACATCCACCAGCACAGCACGTTTCTCCTGATCAAATCCCTCACGGTTTTCTATCAGGTCAGGAACATTATTCAATTCAGGAAAAAGGTTATAATAATGACGCAATTCCGGTTTCTGATCAAGGTAATCAAGTAATAATGGTGGAAATTGCTGGGTAAACCTTAGATCAATGGACTGAACTTTCATGAAAATATCCTGATGTATATATGATTTGGCAATATTGAATAAACGACCGATGGGCGTTTAAAGTTCGTAGGTACTGAATAAAAAAGGGGTAGTATCGGTTTTGGGTGAACGGGTTTAAAACGACAAAAGCATCCGGTAAGGGATGC
>JBEBXQ010000197.1:0-5103 GCA_040391535.1 Telluribacter sp.
GGCAATCAACCCGATCCACTCCCAATATTTTCAACCGTTTTACTTTACAGGCTTCGGGACAGTAACCAGATACCAGGGCCTTCTGATCACGAAGGTTTCAAAAATATAATCTGATCGCTGCAGATAGGTGATTTCAGTATTTCCGCTGATTTTTCAATCCCCAAGGATTATCTTATTCCTGTGCCTTTGCCCCCATTGTTCCATGGCGTTTAATACTTCATCCAGAGTTCCGCTGTAAGGGGTTAGTTCATATTGGACAGTTACAGGTTTGGTATCACAGACGTTCCGGCTTACCAGTCCGTTTAATTCCAGCTCCTGCAGTTCTTTCGACAAAATCCGTGGCGAAATCCCCGCTTCTCTCGATAATTCATTAAAACCTTTCTTTCCGCTCCTTAAAACAGAAATCAGAATCAGTTTCCATTTACCACCTACAATATCGAGGGTATCTCTGATTGCCAGCCTCGCTTTGGCACAACTTTCAATCGTGTGTTCTGACATATACTATTCTTTTTGTAAGTACTATCCTTTTTGTAACAGATAACAAATATATAGTATTTATCCGGAAATTTGCAACCGTACTAAAAATTAAAATACTATGTCACAAAAAACAATCAGCATTACGGGCTGGGTACTGACCACCCTTTTAGGTCTTTTATTCACCATGAGTGCATTTATGAAACTCAGCCAGGACGAAACCGCACTTGCGCAGGCATCTGCATACGGATTCAATGCCACCACTTATCTGTTTATCGGCGTTATTGAAATTATCTCTCTGATATTGTTCATTATTCCGAGAACCGGTATTTTAGGCACATTACTGTTAATCGCTTACCTGGGAGGAGCTATTGTTACGCATCTGCAGCATCAGGAATCTGTCGCAATGGCCGTTATCATTCAGACCCTGTTATGGATTACAGCATTCCTCCGCTTTCCTGAGTTAAAACAACGTCTGATTCCTGTTAAAAACTAACAATCTTATGCTACAAAGAACCCTATCAAAAATTACCCAAAGCCCCTGGCATGAGGGTTTTCTCGGAACAGGCCATCGGGCTTCTGCGGTTTTCGACGGTGTTCCGTATGAAGAAACAGATCCTTTCATTCTGTTTATGGATGACCGGTTAAATCTTCCGGGAGCAGAACCCGTCGGGGGACCGCATCCGCACGCAGGATTTGAGACCCTGACCCTCGTACTTAAAGGCAATGGCAGGGACTGGGAAACCGGCAGCTTTGAACTGATGACCGCAGGAAAGGGGATCGTCCATACAGAGGAAATTACCTCAGAACAGAACCTGCACATTCTGCAGGTATGGCTGGCACTGCCCCCTGAAAAAAGATGGACGCAACCCTTCTTTCAGAAACTATCTTCAGAAAGTGTACCCGGTATAAAAACCAACGATTATGAAATCCGTGTATATAGCGGGACCAGTAATGGCGTAACATCACCGCTTCAGAACCATACACCCCTTACATTAGCGGAATTCAGAATGAACATTCATCAGCATATTGCTCAGGAATTACCGGCAGACTATAACGGATTGATTTATGTTCTGAATGGCTCTGTTCAGGTGGGAAATAAAATAATGAAGGCAGGGCAAGCCGGCTGGCTGAACACCATTAACGAAACGGGTGCCAGTCAGATTTCGTTTCATTCCCTTTCGGCTGAAACACATTTTGTTCTGTATGCTGCACGCCCCCATAAAGTACCGGTCGTTCAGCACGGTCCGTTTCTGGGAGATACGAAAGAGGACATTTCAGGATTATACAAGGCTTACAGAAACGGAGAAATGCCACATCTGAACAGTTTGCCGGAAAAATACAAAGTACATTATACTACCAGGGAATACATCTCCAAATAATAAAAACACTGCATATCGTATGGAGAGAATGGCGGGTACAATACAGGATTGAATAATGAAATGTTTTATCCGCCATTGTGTTTCATCCACCGCTATTACGCATTCTCATTTCAGATGCTTATCCAGAAACGGATAGGTCTTTTTTCCGTTGATTTCGTGTACACCGTTGAACCGATCAATATCAAGCCGTTCTGATAACCCGGACAGATCATAATGTTTTCGCACCTTGCCAAATTCATAGCCAATCCATTCCGCAGTACCGATACCATCGAGATACCCATATTCTACCATAAACGGTCGTGGTGCTATCAACGAGGCCATTTCAGCATAATTGAAGGTATGTCCAAGGTTCCATTCGTAAATTTCATACTCTTTCGTAAACTGGTAGCTGAAGCGCTCACGTGTCGTTCCGACTTTCCGTACCCATTCATTGAAGTCGCCGGAGCAAACAGAAAGCGCATACCCTTCCACCAAAGCAGGAATACGCATGGCTGATTTGCCCCCGTAGGAAAGTCCGTAAAATCCTATTTTAGATGAATCAACAAAGGAAAGATTCCCCAGCCAGTTCACAATCTGCTGGTGTTGTCCGGTAATCAGGGAAAATAAGGACAAGCCAAGCGGATTTGCCTTTCGCTGAAGCACTCTGAAATGATGCTCTCCTCTGTAGGGATTATGCGGAGAAAAAGTCACATACCCCCTTTCTGCCAGATCCAGAGCCATTGATTTGTAAACCTTGAATTTTCTGTCGGTAGTATCACGCGTAATCAGGTCTTCAGGGAGTCCTTCCAATCCATGCTGACAGACCACCACCGGTAATGATTTCCCGTTTTCAGCGATTTTGGGAACAACCAGAATTCCCCAGGCAAAAATACCCTCCCATACATCCAGCTTAACTTCATATTTCGTCCACCGGTTATTTGATTCCAGCAGACGGATTTTGGGAGCAGGGAGCAGAAAAGGATCGGTAATTTTCCCGATGACCTCATACATCTGCTTTCTGAGTTGTGCCTTGGCGGCCTTATCCTTAACAGGATCATGTCTGATCTGCTCCCAGAAAGTACGGTTCCTTTCCTGTTCACAAATATCCAGTTCATTCTGCATCAGATGGCCCATCTGTTCAACTATACGTTGCTCCCTTTCTCTGTTATTAATCCATTCAGCAGGCCTCCTCACTGATGCAGGCACACGGTTTACCAAGTCAGACCCGAGAGCCTTAACAAGGCTTTTCAGAGCAGAGAATGACAGTGGCCTGTCCAATGCAATGCCTTCCTCATTGCTGATCAGAGTGACCGGATGACCGGTTGTTTTCAGATAACTATTGGCTATGCTGATTTCTTTCTGAACTTCCTCCGGAGATGGTGTAATAAGCCGGCCTGGTGCTGCGCCTCCCCTTCTTCCCTCAACTTCAACCGGATCATTTACCACCGGGCTTTTTGCATATTCTATTATCATACGGGCATGACTGCCCATGGCAAGCAGCTCCGCATTTCCGGCATGCTTAAGGTTACCAAACAGATTCCGGTAAATGGGTTCCTGCCAGACATTTTCTGAACTGCCCAGGTATCCGCTGATTAATGCTACAGAAAGACGGGTATCCGTTGATACTGTACACAAAGCCAGCAGGCCTCCTTCCCCATACCCTGCTATACCGATCGGAACATTCGGATGACCTCCTCCCGCATTGTTCTGCCGCTCCATCCAGTCGATGCAGGCACTTATTTTCTGCATTTCGTATCCGATAATATGCCGGCCCGTAACAAACCCCTGCCTGTAAATCCATTCCCGGTGCGGCTGATTCGTGTAAATCTGAAGGGACTCACTCCCTGAAAACTCATGTCCGCGGGAAACCAGTGCGGGAATCATTACCTGAATACCCTGTTCGGCCAGTTGCAGTATCTGCCGGTAATCCGGCTGTCCGTCTGCTGAAGACAATCCTGCCCACTGCTCAGGAAGCTGATCAGCATCAGGGACAAATACCAGCCGTGCTTTTATGATCCCTTTGGGTTGTACAATAATCCCTGTCATATCCAGTCCATCCAGTACATTTAACTTCACCGGATGAATACTGATTTTATCATTTTCAGAAAAAACAGGTTTTAGTGCATGGCCGGTAAGAATTTCCGGCGACGCAGTCCTTCTGTTTCCGGAAATACCCCATACTTTCCTGAGTTTATCTCTTTTCTCTTCCAGAAAACGCTGCCATTCTTCCTGAGGCGCTTTACTACCGGTAATCCATTCCTGCTCACGCAAACGCCGGTTTTCCTGTAGTTTTTTCATCAGGAAGGTATCCATCTGTGAAACCATACGTTCAGAAAAACCGCCTTGCTCAGTAAGCGGCGATGCTTTCAGCTGAGTGGTTATAAAATCGGCTTGTCCGTACAGTGTTTTGGAAATACCAGTTAAAAACAAGACCGTCGCGATCAGTTGAAAAGCGAACCATCTACCTCCGTTATAAGATAATTTATACTGAAATCCGTATCCGGGAAATGATGTTTTCATCCTGTATAATGAATTAGAAGTAAGCCGGTTAATTTTGAAAGAGCCAGGCAGAAAAATAATTTTCAGCACTATCGGAGCCCTGCTGATTTCACAAGTACTTTTTCTGCATTTCCTACTATATCATATCCCCGACAAAGTACGGTAAGCATGAATACATGCAGAGCAGAGGAGGATTTGCTCCTGGGAGTTTACCTGATCCCTGCATAACCTTTTTCAGTTGTTGCTCAAAAAGATATTGCTCAAAGTCAGTCCGGCAGATTTACTATGGATATTCACAGCTGGTAATACACGAATTGACAAAGGCTGGTTTCTCCGGTTGATTTCCTCCTTCACAGCCTTCGCTTTATTCTAATACCTGGTTCCGTAAGTCAGGAATACCGTTGCCAGAACCCCGCCTCCGACAAATGATCCAACGGCCATGATCGTTCCTAAAACTTCACTGAACGGATCGTTATTAATAATACCAATCCATGAAATAGGCGCTACGATACCAAACGCAGCTCCCACGGAACCCCAGACAGTACCTATGACGGCTTTCCGTCGGTGAGACTTATACTGGCCTTTTAACTGATCAGTTGACGTAATGAGTAAATTCTCATGAAAGGTCAATTTCGGAACCGACGGTTTGTCCGCCTTTTTCACGGCAATACTGTCATTTAACACAGCATGCACAGCACTGCTATCTTCTGTCCTGCTTTGATCCTGACCAAAAGACGTTGCCGTGCTCAACAACAATACCGTTATAACA
>JBEBXQ010000198.1:0-5075 GCA_040391535.1 Telluribacter sp.
CGGAGCGGAGCTTAAACCCAAATTCCGCATTAGCTCATGGCCTACAATTTTATTTTGCTTCCTATTCGCTTCCGCTCTCTTTTGACCTATCCCGATAGGCCTGCAATCGAGCATCACGAATAGTTTGCAAAAGTCGAGGGCGACCCCCGCTTATTTCGTCAGCATTCCTAACGCGTTATCTGGGTTAAAGTCCCATTACCGGAAGGCCGCTGGGGACTTTATCCGGAATGCTTTTATCAAAATTATCATCATTCAGACAATTCAGAAATTCGACAATCCGTGAAATGTCTTTGAAATTGACACGCATATTGGTGGCAAGGGTATCCATTTGTGCCGCTGTCACATTCGGGTTCCTGATTTTACCACCGGCAATATCTTCATAAAACTGCAATACCTGTTCAAGCGTATTGAATTTTCCGCTGTGCATATACGGTGCCGAATAACGGAGGTTGCGCAGGGTAGGGGTACGGAAGGCATAATCCTGGTTAATTCCAGCGTCACTTTCTGTAATGTTCTGTGTGTCCGGTGCACCCAGTGTATGCATTTTAAAATCAGAAAACATCGGTCCTGAATGGCATTTGGCACAGCCGGTTTTCAGAAACAGGTGCAATCCTTCTTTCTCTGCTGTAGAGATCGCTCCGCTGTCGCCGCGCATGTATTGGTCAAAGCGTGAATTGTTGGCAACCAGTGTTCGTTCATAAGCGGCAATGGCCTTCGCCATATTCTTTTCACTGATGGCCTGCTCATCTTCAGGAAAGGCGTCAGAAAACAGCTGTCCGTATTCAGGGATCTGCCGGATCCGTTCGAGAATGGCATCTATAATTTCATCCTCACCATAACTACGCCCCCGCATCTCTTCCAGGGTTTTGACAGGGATCAGCGCCTGCTCTTCCAGCCCTTTGGCCCGTAAATCCCAGAACATCGGTGCTGATTCGGCATGATAACGCTCGCCGTTGCGGATGCCGTTGAAGGCTGTATTCAGGATACTCTGCGAATTTCTTTTCACAAACGGAATATCATTGGGACTGATAAACTGCCGCTTGCTACCACGGCCACGGCCATTCACGCCGATCGATGTTTCCATGAATTCGGCATAATTGAAATTGGGCTGGTGACACGTCGCACAGGAAACATCCTTGTTGCCCGACAGCACCGGATCGTAAAACAACAGCCGGCCCAGCGCTGTTTTTTCATCAGTAGGCAGATTGTCTTCCGGATGAATAACCTCCTTTGGCAAGGCACCGAGTACTTCCAGTGTCTCTGTGTTTTTGGCAGGCCGCCTCTGCTGTTTTTCCGGTTTTGAATCACAGGATATCATATACCCGGCCAGAAGGGCCAGGATACCTGCGCTGATCACAAAACGGGTTACTTTAACAGACATGGAAAATCGGACACTTTCATTAAACTGCCTAAGTTAATGGTTTTTATGGAATGGGAAAAGTTCTGTTCATAGAAGATATAATGTTATTTTCCTGTCCGGAAAGCAGAAAATGCGGGATACATGCAACGTTATGACCAGATCCGGCATCTCCCCTGTATAGTACTTAAACGTTTCTGCCTCAAAACAGGATATGCTGATACGGATACTCCTCATTCTTTTCTTCGCCAACAGTTGGGTTGCTTATTCACAGATGATCGTTACAGGTACTGTACGGGATGCGAAAACTGCCCGTGCGCTTGCTTTTGTTAATATTGGTATCAGCAATAAAAATACAGGAACGACTTCCCTTGACAACGGAAATTTTTCACTCAAAATACCTGACGGACACTTTCAGGATACGCTCAGCTTTTCTCTGGTGGGTTATCAGCGGCTTGACGTTCCTGTCAGCCAGCTTACACGAGGGGAAACATTACAGATTGAGCTGAATGAAAAAAGCATTGAACTGGGGGAGGTAAGGGTCGTGGGCAGTAAGCCGGTGGCAAAAAAATACGGTATCAGGCGGCATGGGGGACTGCTCCGTTTTACAGACGGCATGTTTTCGCAGGAAGATATTTTTGAAATCGGACAGCTGATAAAACTCCGTGGTGCCACTGCCGCCATCACATCAGTCCATCTCTACATCAGCAATGATACCGAAGACAGTGCAAGTTTCAGAATCAACTTTTACAGATATAACGGCGATAAACCTTCGGGCAGGATTATTGAGAAAAGTATACTGCAAAAGCATGCGGTAAAGAAAGGCTGGCTGAAATTTGATATTGCAGCATACGGTATTGTGATACAGGAAGACTTCGTTGTCACGATTGAATGTATGCCCAACCCCGGAAAATCAGGTGAGCCCCTTGCTTATGAGGTAAAGCTCGGAGGACTGAGTAAGAGTTTCTACCGGCGAAACAGCCTCGGGCAATGGAATACACCTCCGCATCACTATTGTCTTTTTGTTACCGCGCTGGTAGAAAAAGAGATACCCGATGAGCCTGAAGATCAGGAGATGTCAGCCACGTTTAAAATGTATTCGGAAGTGGTTAAGGATACTTTCAGTGTATTTGTCCGCCTGCCCGCTGATTACGGGCGTGTGCCCGGTCAGAGATATCCGGTAGTATATCACCTTGACGCAAACGCTTATGCAGACCATATAGGTGCGTCAGTACAAAAGCATAGCAGAAAAAAGTCATACGGAGAACCACTTGTGGTAGGGATTGGTTACCGTGATGCCTATGTAATGGATTCGTTACGAAACCGCGATTACCTGTTTCCGCAGGCACTGGCACAGGATAGTTTTCCGGTAAGTGGCGGTGGCGAAAAGTTTTATGACTTTATTAAAGATGAGCTGATACCGCGGATTGAAAGCCAATACAGAACAGATACTGTAAACCGTACCCTGATGGGGCATTCTTTCGGAGGGTATTTTGGTTTATATGCACTGCTTAGGGGCTTAAAACAGGGGTTTGTTTTCCATAACTATGTGGTGGCAAGCCCTTCCCTGTACTATCATCATCACTACTTAATGAAGGCATTCATGTCTGTTCAGCCCATAGAAGAGAAGCCTCTGAAACTTTTCATGACAACAGGCGGGGCTGAAATAGAGGAAGACCCGGACAGCAATTTTCATGTTCTTGAAAGCATTCTTAAAAAGCATCGGTTTATTGATCTTCAAACCAGAATATACAGGAACCTTGACCATATGGGTACGGCAGTGCCCACCTTTGAGGACGGGCTGAAATTTGTCGGCCGGAAAGCTAAAGTGAAATGAGGTTCGCAGGCAGGATGTAATATTCATGGGATATGAAGTTTATAGCTTCTTAAAAGATTCTACAATTTCTATAATATCCTCCTTAATAAATTCCCAATACTTTCCACGTAAACATATAGGGTCAAAATCATCATCGGCAAACTCAAAATTAGTAAGGTTCTTCAATATGAGTTCTTTATCATGTATATACGGATACCGTTGCTGATGTAAAGACAACATTGAATGGAGGTTGTGTTGAGGTAACAGCTCGTGCAAATCCCAAAAGTCTTTTTTGCGTCCGCCACGTTGAACCACATCTATTTTCATTGCAATGATTTCTTCCGTTGAAGCGATTCTGATACCATCCTTCACTAAAGAAGGCTGGATGAA
Organism: Telluribacter sp.; assembly: GCA_040391535.1. GTDB lineage: Bacteria > Bacteroidota > Bacteroidia > Cytophagales > Spirosomataceae > JBEBXQ01. The sequence goes on from JBEBXQ010000198.1 coordinate 3,564, forward strand.
TGGATCAGTATAGAATACATCCAGTTTGATAAGATTATCCTTATCCATACCTATACTATAAGATTTCCCTAGCGCAGGATTAAAATTGGAGAAATGGTGGTGATATGGGAATATCCTTTCAATAAATTCGTCAATAGCTTTAAAATCAATGCTGCTATACTGAGCATCGCTGAAAAGGTCTATTCTACCGATAAACGATGTCCTAACTGAAGGCTCAACGCTGTGCCGCCTACCAGCCTGAAAGGATTAAACACTGACGATTTCATGAATAAATCCAATGAACTTCTGAGAAGATCGTTGACAGTGTTATAATACAACATAGCTATTCGGCTATGGAATTTAATTTATAAACAGTATACGGACTTCTGGAATTTAATTCTTCCAATACCTGCTTTACTTTATCACTACCATAGAAACGGGTGATTTCCTTTTTATCGGTTTCACTTCCCCTCTCGAAAACACGCTGTATAACTGCCCGGTATTGCTGATTCCAGTCTATATGCTTAATATCGGTATCCCAGAACATTGACTTGTTAAGGCTGGCTAAATCGGGAGTGATCTGATCTTCCTTTTCTTTAACTTTTTGAATATCATAGTAGGCCTGCAATAGTACCAGGGTACCTTCTTCCAATTCAAGTTCGCGTTCGATTTTTAATGCCAGAGAAGTATTGATGCCTCTTTTACCTTTGATGATAGCGTTAAACGTTTGCGGATGTTCATCTAACGCCAAGGCAAAGGGGCGTTGTCTGATAGAGCGTTTTTTCAACTCTCTGTCAAGTACTATTCCGGGATGAATGCCCTTATATTTTTTATACTGTTTAATCATATATACAAATATAAGTATTTTTGTTTATACTGTAAGGTCCTGATTGATATGATGTTGGTTTCATACTAAAGCCGGTTAAGGCTTATGCAAAGAAAAATTTTAATACCATCAGGACTTATTTTTGATAAGTTTGTAAATCACACCGGGTTTTGCAAACAGACAGAAATGTACTTATTTTTGCCCGAAAAGCAATATATGGGCGGACAATACAGAAAAGACATTTATACGGGCCTGGCGGTGGCCATTATCTTAAAGAAAGACCAGCGTACGGGGAAGCTGACGGAAGGAATTGTAAAGGACCTGCTTACGTCGTCCTCCTTTCATTCAAGAGGCATCAAGGTGCGGCTGGAAGACGGGCAGGTCGGAAGGGTAGCGGAGATACTGGAGGAGTAGAAGGGCTTACAGATCTGCGAAAATCCTGTCAAAAGCCTTCTTTTTGATGATCTTCTTCTGAATCAGCCTGTCGGGATAAACGTATTGGGTCATCAGATAGATTTTTTTATCAGGAATGGGTACAATGCCTACATGAGCGCCGTCATAAATCGGTTCATGAATCAGATATACCTGCAAGGTGTCATTTGAGATGTGTCTGAAGTGCCAGTTTTCAAACCCTTGTTTGTAAAGGTCTTTAATCTCTTCGGAGCCCGCGGTACAAAGTCATATTCGCTTTTGGGCCAGTAACCGTT
>JBEBXQ010000199.1:0-4904 GCA_040391535.1 Telluribacter sp.
TCCCTCTGTTCATAAGCCTGCCATCCTTTGACGATGTTCCCTTCCTTTTCAATAATATCTCTTTTAATCAGATTGGCAGAAGGTTCGGGGACAAATATATTTTCTTCGTAACCTGCAGGGAATAAATCACCCCTGTAAACCAGAGGGCCGCATGCAGCCGTGAAATTCACCAGTTTTTGATTTTCATCAAGTATTCCATCCATATACCCTCTGTTGACACCCGGGGTAGGCCTTGCCGGATATACCCGGTTATCGGCAACAGACTTTTCGTTGAAACCTGACGGATTGCGCTGATTACTGTTCAGGCCGGAAATTCCCGGAGTGAAAAAATCACTGAGTACGTTTTGCGAATTATGATTGTAATAAAGTCTGCCGTTATTGTCCTGCGAAAGGCCCCACTGTCCTCTGAAATAGGTTTTTTCTTTCAGCCATTTTTCTCCCGATTTACGGTATCTGGTATCAGATTTAGCATTGTAAATCCAGTTGTCCATGGCCCTGAGCAGTCCGTTAGGTTGATGTTCAACATTCCCGCCGACGGCATATTCCGGATCAACCAGTGTTTTTCTGACAGGTTTGTCATTTTTGATTTCATAATACCAGAGGGCAGGTGGTTCGGCAACAAGAATACCATCTCCGATCAGACATATGGAGCGGGGCAACACCAGAGAATCAAGAAAGACTTTCCGGGTGTCCATGATTCCGTCCCGGTCTTTATCTTCCAGGATAACGATTTTACCGTTGGGTACTTCCTCTCCCGTTCCGACGGTATCAGGCATGTAGCCTTCCATCTCTACCGCCCAGATACGCCCTTGTGTATCAAATGCGATAAAAACGGGTGTATTGATCAAAGGCTCGGACGCTACAAGTTTGATTTCAAAGCCTTCTTCAATTTCAAAACGTGTCAGCGCTTCTGCAGGAGAAAGTACCGGAGAGGTTGAAAAGTCAGGTTCCTGCTGCTGAACAGACTGCTCAGCAGCAGCTCCTGTATTACTGTTACCGCTTTGTCTGGTACTCGTGCAATAATAAAATGAATAAGAACAAACAGTTAATAAAAACAGTACAAAAATTTTCTTCATGTGTAAATATGCCCACCGGCTTTATACCCAAAGAATTACTACTTAGTTTTCAGAACGTCATCCACTGGCCTCATATTGGAAGTCAGCCACTGAATAATGGCCCAGGCCAGTATATAAGCTACACCGCAGATAATAAACAGAATGTTATAACCGGCCCCTATGTTACCCAGCAACTTATAATGATCAAGCAGATAACCGACCATGATCGGGAATAATGCAGAAGCCAGTGAACCTGACATACCACCTATACCCACCACTGAGCTGACAGCGCGCTTGGGAACTATATCAGAAACGATGGTGAAAATATTGGAACTCCATGCCTGGTGTGCCGCCGCCGCAAGGCTGATGATACCCACAGCGGTCCAGATGTCTGTTGCATAACGTGCAAAAATGATAGGGACCACCAGAATGGCTACAATCAGTAGTGTGGTTTTTCTTGCTCTCAGTACCTGCCAGCCATTTTTAATAAAGTAGGAAGAAAGGTATCCTCCGCCGATACTGCCAATGGTTGTAGCGGTATAAACGATAGCCAGCGGAAGGCTTGGCTTTTTAAGATCAAGATCAAAAGTGGTAGCGAAATAAGACGGCAACCAGAAAAGGAAAAACCACCAGATAGGGTCAGTCAGTACTTTACCGATAATGAAAACCCAGGTCTGCCGCAACTGGAGTAACTTGGTCCAGGGGATGGTTTCTGTGGGGGTGTTATCTGCTTCACCCTGATCACTTATAATATATTCGTATTCTTCTTTTGACAGTTTTTTATGACGTGATGGTATCTCATAAAACAGCCACCATAAAATAAGCCAGATAAATCCAAGCGCACCAGTGATAATGAATGCTTCCTGCCATCCGTAGGCACCCAGCAGCCAGGGGACAAGGATAGGAGCAGCCACAGCACCGATGCTGGTACCGGAGTTGAATATTCCTGTGGCCAGTGCACGTTCTTTTTTAGGAAACCATTCAGCCACGGCCTTTACAGCTGCCGGAAAGTTACCTGCTTCGCTCAGGCCAAGAACTCCTCTGGCGACGGCAAAACCCATGGTAGTTTTGGCTGCGGCATGAAAAATGGCTGCGATACTCCAGACAAATACCGAAACAGCATATCCCATTTTGGTGCCGATGCGGTCAATGATGTTACCAAAAAACAAATAACCGGCAGCATAACACATGGCAAAGACCATTACAATCATTCCATAATCAGATTCACTCCAATGGAATTCCTGTTCCAGGGTCGGTTTTAAAAGGCCTATTACCTGACGGTCAATATAATTAATGGTGGTGGCAAAAAATAACAGAGAACAGATTACCCAGCGATAGTTACTAGTAGTATTGTTTTTCATTGAATTTTAATCAGACTTTAAGAATATAAGGTTATTGAACAGGATTTGTTATAATCCGGGATTCAACCAATCGCCAATAATACGGAATATTTGCTTTCTTCTGTTAGTTTTTTAGGAACAAATTGTAATTACACGGTAATGGCGGAGAATATTCAAACCCTGTATAATATCCAAAGTGAAGTATTTTTTAAATAAATTTGTGCTGTGAGTACAAGAGTTGAAAATATAAACAAAGAGGTTATAGAATGGGCTATTATCCGTAATGGTAACAGCCTGGAAGAATTTTATACCCAAAATCCCAATGTAGAGAGTTGGACGAAAGGAGAAAAATATCCTACAGTAAAACAACTTGAGAGTTTTACGCATAAGGTCCATGTCCCGTTTGGTTATATGTTTCTTCAAAATCCACCTGAAGAAAGTATCTCTTTACCCTTTTTCAGAACAACCAGGGAAACAAGTACAAACAAAGTCAGTCTTAATGTCTATCATACAATACAAATAATCCAGGACAGGCAAAATTGGTTAACGGAGTATCTGGAAGAACTTGAATTTCCGGATTTAGACTTTGTTGGCAAATACACTGTAAAAGATGACTATAAGACCATTGTAAGCGATATAAGAAAAGCACTTCAGATAGATTCAGATTGGGCAGGCAAACACAATAATTGGGAGCAAGCTCTGGACTATCTGACCAATAAAATTGAAGATTCCGGAATTATTGTAACATTTAATGGCATTGTGGGCACAAATACCCACAGGGTGATTGATGTAAATGAGTGTAGGGGATTTGTTTTAGTCAATAACAAAGCACCATTCCTGTTCATTAATGCTGCAGATGCTAAAGCTGCTCAGATGTTTACGTTAATGCACGAATTAGCTCATGTTTGGTTAGGAAAAAGTGCTGGCTTTAATAATCAAAATCTATTACCGGCAAATGACCCTGTTGAAATTTTATGCGATAAAGTTGCAGCTGAATTTTTAGTTCCGGAAGTATATTTCCTTCAAAAGTGGGAAACAACCAAAGATTTCAAATACCTGAGCAGGATCTTCAAAGTGAGTCCTGTTGTCATCGGGAGAAGAGCTTTAGACTTACAACTTATAACTTTTAAACATTTCTTAGCTTTTTATAATGACTACATGTCTGATTTCAGACAAAGGAAAGATAGTCAGAATCCCGGGGGGAATTTTTATGCTACTACGAAAAAAAGAGTGAGTTTAAGGTTTGCAGCATTCGTTAATAATGCTGTAAAAGACAATAAACTTTTATATCGCGATGCATATAAACTAACCAATATGAAAGGTGATGCGTATAATAAGTTCATAAACGAATATTTATATTGAGTGACGCAGTATTTATTAGATAGCAACATTTTCATACAGGCACATCGAATGTATTATCCGTTCGACGTGGTTCCTGGTTTTTGGAATAAATTGGTTGATCTGTCTGATAGAGAATTAATTATAAGTATTGATAAAGTAAAGAAAGAAATCTGTGACAGTTCAACACCTGATAAACTTGCTTTATGGTGTTTGAACAATGTAAATACAAATTTTTTTGCCGATACAGCCGCTTGTGTTGATGTGTATGCTGACATAGCCCTCTGGACGTACTCCAATGATCATTTTATGAAGAGTGCCAAGGATGAGTTTTTAGCAACAGATCTGGCCGACCCATGGCTGATCGCCTATGCTAGAAAGAACGATTGTATAATTGTCACACACGAAGTCAGCCAGCCGCAAAGAAAAAACAGGATAAAAATACCTGAGCCTTGTATACATTTTGGTGTCCGGTATATTTCACCAATACAAATGTTCAGAGAACTTAAAGAAACTTTCTGACAAACACCGACTATTATATTGGGTTTATAAATGGAACGGAGTCAGGTGGGGGCGGACGTTCTGCAAACGGTTAATCCTGATTATTGCTAACCGTCAGAAATTTCACCTTCTTAACCGGAACGATATTGATCAGACCGTAACAGCACAAAAAAGACCGGAGTAACTTCCCCCGGTCTTTCCTTTTCTACCCGTTTATTTAATTGTAACCCGGATTTTGCTTAAACTCATCCTTATTGGTTACCGCATCTAATTGCAACTGTGGTATTGGCCGCAATACATGATGTTCCTTAATATTATTTTTGGCATCCGGATTATATTTTTGCACATATTCCAGCAGTTTTCCGGTCCTTTTCAGGTCGTACCATCTGTGGAGCTCACCAGCCAGTTCACGGGCACGTTCGTCGAGGATGAAATCAATACTCAGATCGGACGCAGTGATTTTCATAGCAGCCTCTTTACCCGGAATGGCGCGGGCTGTACGCAGGGTGTTCAGCAATTCAACGGCTTCTGCCGGATTGGTATTCAGCAACGCTTCCGCCGCAATCAGGTATAATTCAGAAAGCCTGATGACAAACGAATCACGCGAGCTCCATTCCTGGTTGGCTGTTAAACGCGTGGGATCCATGAATTTTTTGAGCTGAATAAACTG
>JBEBXQ010000200.1:0-4662 GCA_040391535.1 Telluribacter sp.
AATGCCAACATCTTGATTCCGTAACTCAGCTCACTGAGCAACCGTGCGACGGAACGACGCTTTTAACAGTAGATACTGAGCGGGGTGCGTACAACTTCAAACTCCCATGGTATCACCAAATCAACTCAAAGCTTTATATTGATAGTCCGGAATACTCAATCAGCTCTTTTGCAGTAACCCAATATGCCAAAACATACGGACACCACGGATCTTTAGTGACTTGTATGCCCATCTTTCCAGACATCTCAATTGAAGGTCATCCTCATAAACCACCCGTGAGTAATTGTCACTGATCACAATCTGTATCCTGCCAGTTGGTTTTATAACTTCTGAAGCCCAAACACCGGCAACCCAAATTTCAACCGCCCCGAAACCAAGAAAGAACCTCATAAATATTCTTACCAGAAAGGATAATCACTGGCAATTTTTCTAACTTTGTTTATATAGCTAGGTAGAATTAATTAACACACAACCCTTATCTTTTATCGTGAAAGTGCATCGAATCGTAGTATTTTTTACTCAAATCTTATTCATATTTAGCCTAAATCTTGACGCTCAGGTATTTCGTCATATCGCTAAGCAAAATGAGAGTCCCATTTTCTCAATTGCTCAGGATAAAACAGGTTTTATATGGTACTCAACTCCGAACGGTCTTTTCAGATACGACACACATACTTTCAGGCACTATCGGCATACTCCCGGAGACTCTACATCAGTCGCTGCAAATTACATCACAACAGTCTTTTGCGATTCTAAAGGCGTAACCTGGATGTGTACTCTGAATGGACTCTGCCGGTATGACAACAAAAGTGAATCTTTTCAAACTTTTAAGCCTAAAGACGGGGATATTAATTCGATCAGCACGGATGTTGTCAATTGCATTGCCGAAGATAGCCAGGGTAATTTGTGGATCGGAACCAATACAGGGCTAAACCGGATAGAAACCGGAAATGGTACTACAAAATTTACGCGTTTTCTCCAGGCGGAACCTGATGAGCCGGCGTATGTTATTCAGGACATATCACCGGACAAAAAAGGTGGACTTTGGCTGGCAACATCTAAAGGGCTGGTTTGGTTTGAAAACGGTAATAGCCAGCTGTTTACGGCAAACCCGGATCCCAGATTTCCCTCATTAAACGATTTCACATCAATATTTAATGACGGGTCCGGCAATATCTGGCTTGGAATAAGAACCGGCGGGCTGTTCCGCTTTGATATTTCATCCCGTAGCTTCGGGTTTATGAATAGCTTCAGGAGCCTGGATGGCGGCTGGCCTGTCATTTCCGGGTTTGCACCGGACAAGCAGGGAAAATTGTGGGTCGCCACTATGGCCGGACTGGCCAGCTTTGATTTAAAAACACTTCAGCCTCAGTGGTATGTCAACAACCCGGTCAATGATCAAAGTCTGGGGGATAATGCTCTCTTTTCAATTTTCAAAGACCGGGAAGGAGGTCTCTGGCTGGGAAACTACGGCGTGGGAATCGATTATTTGAATACCTCATCCCCCGTATTTTCGCGATGGCCTTTCTTTGTCGACCGGGCCCTGAAAAACGAGTTCAACAATGCCTGGATGGGAATGACACCCGACCAGAAGCTCTGGTTAATCGCTCAGGACAAAAAGCAGATTCTTTTCTTTGACAGGTCTGCCGGCAAAACCGGGCGTTATGATCTTGACCTGAGTTTCGCACAGAACCGTACGCATTTCTATGTAGACGAGCATAAAGTCATATGGTGCGGCGGAAATCATCTGTTGTGGAGCTATGATTTCAAAAAAGGTACCCGTAAAAGCTATCCGTTTCCCAACCCAAGGGAGACACCTCCCGGACGAAGCGGAATCTACAAGATCTTTCAGGACAGATCCCAACGTCTTTGGGTTTCCGGCGCCTTCGGCTTGTTTTATCTGGATAAAAAAAACGCAACCGTTCGCGATACCGAAATCTATGACGGTATCTGGAGCATTTGTGAGGATTCAAAAGGAAATATCTGGGCTGGAGGAAAGAATCAGGTATGGCGCCTTCCGAACGGCACAGGAAAACCGGAGAGAATTATTTTGAACAAAAAAGAGTCTTCCGAAATTGCCGGACGCACCGACGTAATGCGTATCATCGAGGACCAGGCAAACAGAATATGGCTTGTAACTGCTCAGGGCTTGAGATTGTATGATCCCCATAAAAAGGAGTTTGCACTATTTCTAAAAGATAACCATCGTCCTCTTGAGAGCTTTTATGACATCCAGACCGATCGTAACGGATACCTATGGCTAAGCAATGGACGCTATCTGGTGCGCTATCATCCGGATAAAGGTACCTTACAATCCTATTTTTACGCCGACGGACTCCCCAAAAAAGCGACAATAGCTGCAAATACAGCAGTGAAGGATAGCACAGGCATGTTATTCTACAATACAAGCCAGGAAATGTTTTCCCTGGATCCCGACCAGGTATTCACTTCCGATCATGAAGCTCCGATCGTCATTAGTTCACTCAGGCTCTTCAATAAGGATGTCAGGGCCAACGACACAACCCGGATTCTGCATCAGGAGGTTCATAACGAACAAAAACTGGTGTTCCGGCATGATCAGAATATATTCTCGCTGGACTTTGCGCTGCTCAATTATACCCGTTCTCACGAAAACAGATACCGGTATCGTCTGGAAGGATTTGAACAGCAATGGAATGAAGTGCAGGTACCAACTGCTACTTATATGAACTTATCGCCCGGCGAATATACATTTGTCGTGCATGCAGCTAATGGTGACGGATTCTGGAATACCAGTCCTCTCAGAGTGCATATCGTAGTGTTGCCTCCCTGGTGGAAAACCTGGTATGCCTATCTGTTCTATTTTCTCTTCGTGGCAGGTGCTGTTTACGGTATCACCCGGTTATTCTGGCTCCGAAGCGCCTTTAAAAAAGAAAACGAATTGTATCAGTCAAAAATTGACTTTTTTACCAACATTTCTCACGAAATCCGGACACACCTGACCTTGATCAGCGGTCCATTGGAAAAAGCATTTCAAAGTTCATCGAATGGTAGTGATACACGGAGTTTTCTGACCTACACTAAAAACAATACTGACAAGCTGCTCCATCTGGTCAATGAGCTCCTGGACTTCAGAAAAATGCAAAGCGGAAAAGCAAGGCTGCAGGTGGCGCAGCACGATGTGGCCAGGGTGATGAAGAATGTGCTGGCCTCATTTGAACATATCGTTGATGAAAAGGAAATTTCCGTTGATCTGGTCACACCCGAAAACCCTGTCTTATTGTGGTTTGACCTCTCCCAGCTACAGAAGGTTTTCTACAATCTGTTGGGCAATGCTTTCAAGTTCACACCTGAAAACGGACGGGTCAGTATCGTTATCAATGAAGGTTTTAACGAAGTCACTATTACCATTACTGACAATGGGCCGGGTATTGCACCTAAGTACCTGAGCCGGATTTTTACCAGCTTCTTTCAGGTCGAAGATAACGGCAGTACTATCAAAAATAAAGGCTATGGCATAGGGCTGGCCTTGTCCAGGAGCATTGTCGACAGGCACCACGGCGATCTTTCAGTTACCAGCACACAAAACAGTGAGGCTGGCAACGGTGAGACTTCTTTTACCATCAGGTTAATGACCGGAAACTGGTATCTGGATGATTCAGACATCGTCGTCGCGGCATCATCGGCAGACAATGCTGAGATAGCCGTTCTGGCAAACGACGACTCATTACCGGAACAGGATGCAGCCTCTGACGGCGAGTCTACCCTCCTGATCATAGAAGACAACGATGAGCTCCGGTCATTTGCCGTTGAGTTATTCCGCGACAATTACCGGGTTATTGAAGCAGCCGACGGGCGGAGCGGACTTTCTATTGCCCAAATGCATATACCTGACGTTATCGTTTGCGACGTGATGATGCCCGAAATGAACGGACTGGAAGTATGCAGGAAGCTCAGGAGCGACTTCAATACAAGACATATACCGGTCATACTGATATCGGCACGAAACGCTACGACGCAAATGCTCGAAGGGCTCGAATCCGGTGCAGATGATTACCTGATAAAACCCTTTGATTTCAACATTCTTGACGCGAAAATCAGGACACAGCTCCGGATCAGAGAAGAAACCCGGTTACAGTACAGCCGGATCATTTCACTCGAGCCGGGATCGCTTGAAATAAAAGACCCGGACGGCGGATTTATTGAAACACTAAGGAATCTGGTAGTGCAAAACCTGTCAGATACCGGTTTTGGCGTAGAGCAGATGGCTTTTCAAATGGGAATGAGCGTTTCAGTTTTATACCGGAAACTACGGGCACTTACAGGAATGACCGTTAACAGCTTTACAAAAAATATACGTATGAAAAGAGCCCGCCAGCTCCTGGAATCCGGCCACTATAACGTAAATGAGGTGGCGAATCAGGTTGGATACGATGATAGCAAATATTTCAGTAAGGAATACAAAAAAACGTTTGCCGAGGTACCCAGTGAAACGAAAAAAACAGGGGCAGAGTAATAAGGGCGGAGAGCAGCAACCGTAAGTACTAACAAAAGGAAGGCTGTCCGGATCCAGTCTTCCCTTTATACCTTCAGCACGATAGTATATTCTTTCCCGTTCTTACAGCTTTACTGTTATTCCGCAACGAAGGTCTTTGAAGCGGATTCACCACTGGTCGCTGTTAA
>JBEBXQ010000201.1:0-4528 GCA_040391535.1 Telluribacter sp.
CAGGCGGCAGTATTGCAAATAATCTGCGGCAAGGTGATTCTGAATCCGCCGGCAATCCATGAATAAAGCAACAAAAGAATGGTTGTTGCCACCCTGAATCAATTACTGTCTCAGATTACATAAATGGCGATGTTACAACAATTCACCATTCCGTCCGTATATCTGAAAAAGAACTAACGGACAGCTCATTGAAAACATTAGCTCTCATGCACATCAGAACCCTCCTTCTTAATCTCACTGGGTGTCTTACCATAGACTTTTCTGAACTCTTTGCTAAAGTATTTACTATCCTCAAAACCAACGATGGTAGCCACCTCATTGACATGATATCTCCCTGTTTCCAGCAACTGTAATGCCCTTTTCATCCTTAATGTTTTGACAAACTCATTGACAGTCATTCCCGTCAGTGAACGGAGTTTCTTATATAAAACGGAAACACTCATTCCCATCTGAAACGCCATTTCATTTACACCGAAACCAACATTTGACAAATTCTCTGTTACCAGATTCTTAAGCCGGGACAGAAACTCTCCGTTGAGATCTTCCACCACCGGATCGTCCGGTTCTAATAATACTGACCGGCTGTATTTCTGTTTCAGGTCCTCCCGTACTTTGATCAGGTTGTTGATTTTCAATTCAAGCACTCTCGGATCAAATGGCTTAACGACATAATCGTCGGCTCCCTTTTCCAGGCCTTCAATCACCTGAGAAACCTCGCTTCTGGCTGTAAGCAGTATCACCGGAATATGGCAGGTAAGCATTTCAGATTTCAATCTGCTGCATACTTCCAGGCCATTTAATCCGGGCATCATCACATCGCATAAAATCAGGTCAGGGATTTTCTCATTGGCCAATGTCAGTCCCTTTTGTCCGTTATCCGTTTCTAAAATAGTAAAGCCTCCATAAAAAACTTCTTTAATAAAGGACCTTAATTCGTCATTATCTTCAATAATCAAGAGTGTGTTTCGGCCTATCACTGATCCGTATTCAGGTAAAACGGGGATTTCAACCGGATGATCCGTAACAGAACGGATTACCGACCCTGGCGCCTTCATTATCTGTTCAACAGAAAAATGCTGTTTATCTTTTAATAAAGTAAGCGTAAAGCAGGTTCCACCCTTTTCTCTTAAAGTACTTACTTTGCTTTCTACAATAAGCTGTCCGTTATGCTGATCTACAATGCCTTTCGAGAGGGCCAAACCAATACCATATCCTTCATTATCCTGATTCACCTGAAAGAAATTAATAAACAGGTTTCGCAGATGCCCGGCCTCAATGCCTTTTCCGTTGTCGATGACTTTGATCTTTACGGCCCCCGGCGTCTCTGTTACGATAACAGAGACCTGTCCTCCTTCAGGTGTAAATTTGTATGCATTACTGAGCAGATTATAAAAGACTTTCTGCATTTGTGCCACATCGAACCAAAGCATAACCGGAGCACCGGCATACTCCAGCCGGGAAGTTATTCCTTTTTCCTGAGCCAGATGCTCAAAAGTAGCCAGTACATACTGAAGTACTTTAATGATATCACTTTCATAAACCTGAAGCTTTATACTTCCGTTTTGCATTTTTCTGAAATCAAGCAGTTCATTGACCAGATGCATCAGCCTTTCAGTGTTATTTTTTGCATATGTAAGGTGATTCTGTACCGGAGTGTCATTTTTCTGCAGCTGAAAAGCTCTTTCCAGCGGCCCGCTTATCAATGAAAGGTGGGTCCGTATTTCATGTGATATATTGGTAAAAAAATCAAGCTTAGCCTGGTAGAGCTCATTTTCTTTCCGGAAAGAACTCCGGAGCCAGAAAAAACGGGTGATAACGTAAATCAGCACTGCCGTTAATGCAAAATATAATAAATAAGCATACCAGGTTTTCCACCACGGCGGCAGTACGACAATCCGTAACTCCAATGTTTCTGTTACCATGTAACCGTCCCCGTTAGCAGCCCTGACCTGGAAAAGGTATTCGCCCGGAGGAAGATTCATATAAGTCGCCGAAGGTATTTTTACAGTTTGCCAGTCTTCGTCAACCCCTTCCAGCTTGTATGCATACTGATTATGTTCTGATCTGAAATAACTCAGCAGTGCGAAGTCGAGGGTAAAAATATTCTGATCATACCGGAAGGTGAGTGTTTCCAGCTTATTGATATTGCGGAGAAGCAAGCCCGTCTTATCACCTATGCTCACTTCGCGGCCGGAGAGCTTTAATGAAGTAAATACCAACGGGGACGGATGGTCATTTGCAGCAATTTTCTGCGGGTCAAATTTAAATACACCTTTATCAGTCGTAAAATAAAATGCATCGTCACTATCCACAATACCCGATGCTTCCCGGATCAGACCATTTGAAGGCAAACCGTCATGATAGCTGTATGTTTGCACACGTTTTTTTTCAGGATGATAACGGATCAGACGGGAATCGGAGGTCAGCCAGAAATATCCGTTACGGTCAATCAGAATATTCCACACTCTTTCAAACGGAACAAACCGGTCAATGTCGAAACGATTCGTCACAGGATTGAATAGCTGTAATCCCTGCCGCGTCCCAGCCCAGACCCTGCCTGATTGGTCTTCTGCAATAGACCAGACAGCGGCAAAGTTGCTTGAAACAGGAGGTTTATCGGTAAATATTTCTTCAAAATCAGTGCCACCATATTTCATAAAAAACACCTCATCCCCCCCACCGATCCAGATATTCTGTCTGGAATCTTCAAAAATACTGTTGGAATAGCTCACGGATTTGTATCTCGTAAACTGTGTACTCTTCCTGTCAAAATGCAATGCCCCAAAAGGCCCGATAAGCCAAAGCCTGCCCTGGCTGTCTTCCATCATTTCATGTACTCTGCCTTTCACCCTGTTCTCTCCGCCCCTGACGATCATGGGATAATCACGGACAGCTCCTGTTTTCAGATCGATGCCCGTAAGAATGGAATTCCCTCCTGCCCAGAGGATATCTTCACCATCCACATAAAAATAATTGTAACTAGCGGCTGCAGTCAATTTCAATTTATGCGATTTTATCACCTCTCCTGAAGGATTGCATAAACGAATTTCTCTCAAATCGCCGGGAATCAACCAAAGGTTCCCGTTTTTGCTCTTCCCCATCCAGGGGTTCAGGAATGTCCGGTCTAATGTGCTCCCGTCCGGTAAAGGCCATTTTGTGAAACCCGGTGCCTTAGTATTGAAATAGCTGATCCCCTGATAATAACTACCCAGCCATATCCCTCCCTGACTGTCACTGCACATTGAATATAAAGTATTATCGGCTAAGCTGTATGGATGCTCGGGCTGGTGAACGTACCAATGGGATTGATAGCTCACCGGATCCAGATAAGCCAGGCCGGATTCTGTTGCCATCCAGAAGTTTCCTCTTTCGTCAGCCATGATTTTGTTTACAACAGGCAAATGCCCTTCCTTGTCTTTAAAATCTGAAATAAGCTGAAATTTTTCTGTTGTGACATCAAAGCGTATCAGGCCTCTTTGATTGGATCCCAACCATATTGCCCCATTATTATCTGCATATATTGCCACAAACTCATTAGCCAGAGGTGACTTTATATCTGCTTTTCTTTTGTATACTTTAAGCTTTTCTTCGTTTTTCGGTATATATACGAGGCCATCATAAGTTCCTGCCCACAAATCTCCGTTAGCATCCTGCGTTATGCAACGTATATCTTCAGTACGCCCTTCCAGTTTGTCCTGCAAATGAGATGATTTTCTGAACAGCCCCCCTTCCATTGTAAGTTTGTTGAGACCGAATGGTGTCCCCGCAAGAATAGTATGATCGCTGTCTTCCCCTATGCAGTATATGAGATTGTTGATATTGGCTTTGATCCTCGATGAATCATGTTCAAAATGAATAAAACCATCTGTATCTCTGTTGTACAGATCCAGCCCGCCGGTTCCGCCTACCCACACATTTCCTTTTGAATCGCAGAAAACATCTCTTAAATCATCGGATGCAACAGAATTGGGATTGTCAGGATCATTTACATAGCGTTTGAAAGTCCGGGAATCATACCGGAGCAGCCCCGACGTAGTGGCGAACCAGATAAAACCTTCCTGATCCTGCGCAATCCCTCTTGTATCAGCTATGGAAACACCTTCAATACCAGAAAAATTTCTAAACACCTGAGCTTCAGAAAAGGGCAAGAAAAAAGTAAATGCATAAATAAAAATCAGGACAGAAACAAAACGATTCATAAGGTTTAAGCAGCTACATGTATTAGAATTTATTCTATCTAATTATACATTCAGCAAACATAAACACGTAGTTAAATATAGAGAAGCATTTCACCTGCTTCACAGCACTGAAACAAATTACTCATACCTATTTGATAAGATAATCCCCCACGTAAACAAAAATCGTATCTATACATACGACTTTCATTCATAGAAGCTATACATACACAACAGAGATGATCCGAATATTCATTAAACAATTCTTCATTTTATAACTTCTACAGTAAAAATAACAACTCTTCTACAATACAATTTATCATAGTCCGCTTAACTGTATGAATATTGTCGCA
>JBEBXQ010000202.1:0-4476 GCA_040391535.1 Telluribacter sp.
GAATTCTTTTCAAGATAATCCAAAGCCAGTGTACTCAGGGCTCTAACGCCAAGTAACATACCGCTTTCGTCAATATAAAAATCAGGAGTGTGGTGCGCAGAGGCCTTTTGAGGATCCTGGCCTTTGGGCATTCCGCCCAGGAAGAAAAAGAAGCCAGGTACTTTTTTCTGATAGTAAGAAAAGTCCTCAGCACCGGTTTTGGGTGTAATGAGCATCACATTTTCCTTACCTGCTACCTGTTGCAGTGTACCGATCATCGCTTCGGTTAGTGCAGGGTCGTTGTATGTCACAGGATATAATACGTCAATCTTAACATCAGCCTTTGCTCCTGCACTGGCCGCAATGTTTTCAGCAATTTCATGTACACGCTTATGTACATGTGTATGCATATCCTCATCGAATGTCCGGATCGTACCGATCATTTTCACTTCCTCCGGGATAATATTCTGGCGGATTCCGCCATGAATTGCCCCGACTGTTACAACGGCCGGGGCCTCGGTGATGTCCAGGTTGCGGCTGACAATGGTTTGCAGCGCTGTTACAATCTGAGATGATGTCACGATAGGGTCTATACCTGACCATGGATACGCACCATGCGTCTGTTTTCCTTTGACATTAATACTGAAAAAATCTACCGCTGCCATAGTGGCACCCGGGCGATACGCAATTTTATTTACTTCGGTCTGCGAGTTGATATGCAGGCCGAAAATGGCATCCACCCTGGGGTTTTCAAGGACTCCTTGTGCTACCATCAGTTGGGCTCCGCCTTCTTCGCCCTCGGGAGCTCCTTCCTCAGCGGGTTGAAAAATAAACTTTACCGTTCCCTTAAGATCCTTTTGTATGGAGGTCAATACTTCTGCAACACCCATTAATATGGCTATATGTGTATCATGACCACAGGCATGCATAACCCCCGTTTCTTGTCCGTTATAGACAGTTGTTACCTGGGATCTGAACGGAACATCTACACGTTCTGTAACAGGCAGCCCATCCATATCTGCCCTTAGCGCAACAACCGGGCCGGGTTTGCCGCCTTTAAGCAAGGCAACAACGCCGGTATGTGCTATGCCCGTCTGTACTTCCAGTCCGAGTTGTTTAAGATGGGCGGTAATTTTCTCAGCGGTTTTGAATTCGCGGTTACCGAGCTCAGGATATTGGTGAAAATCGCGGCGCCATGCAATGACATTCTGCTCAGTTGCTCCGGCTTTGATGTCAATAGCCTTGTGCAGTTCTGTCTGGGCGAACACAAATGGTGCTGACAGTAAGGCGAAGATGAAGGAGATACCTGATTTCATTCAATTGCTGAGTTGAGTACAGTTAAGGCTGCTAATTTATAATGTTTCGTCAGAATCAGCACTGCTCCTGAAAATAAATTAAGCGCGATTGACTCCAAATTTACTGGTTTAATCATGAAATATATCAACAGTTGTAAAACTTGAAATATTGAAATAGTTATATACTTATCATAGTGAAAGAAAGCCTTTGTGAGCTTTGTTTGATAAAAGAGATGATTTGTACTATTTATATTTTTAGACAGGTAAAGAGATAGAAGGGATATTGGGTATAGTTATTGAAGTATATAAATACCATATAGCAAGTTGATAACTATATGTCTGATAATAAATCATATTTATTTTATGATGCTAAAAAGAATACTTAAAAACGAACAAATTGTTAAGTTTTAAGTTATTAAATATTAGGAGCAAAAAGGTGATTTTTTAGTGAAAAAAGGCGTTTTTAAAAGTATTTGAGTTTCAATTGATTTTGTCTGTACGGATTATGAATAGAATGTTACTATTGATATTGCTTAAATTATATTTTAATATTGCATGATTAACTAAAAACCAATTTTACTTTTCGTATGAATAGAATTATATTATCTATTCTGGGGTGCCTGATGTTGTTAACAACCCAGGTATTAGCCCAGGATCGGACGGTGACGGGAAAAGTTACTGCCGAAGATGGTTCTGAACTGCCTGGTGTCACCATCTCCATTCAAAACACTAGCAGGGGAACAATTACCGATGCTGACGGAGCCTACAGCATTGATGTCAATGACAATACTGTTTTGGTGTTTAGCTTTATCGGATTTGAAAGTCAGACGATTACCATCGGGAACCGCACAACCCTGAATGTAACACTTCTGAGCAGTGTCAGCCAGTTGCAGGAAGTAGTGGTGACGGCGATGGGTATTTCCCGGGAAAAGAGAGCTCTGGGATATGCCACACAGGGACTGAAAAACGAGGAGATCGCTACTGCAGCCAATACCAACCTGGCTTCAGCGTTGCAGGGAAAAGTTTCCGGTGTGGAGATTGCGCCTTCTTCCGGTATGCCGGGTGCATCTGCTAAAATAACCATCCGTGGTTCGCGCTCATTTACAGGTGATAACACCCCTCTTTATATAGTAGACGGGATGCCCATCAGCTCTGCTGCTGATGTAAATACCAATAACTCTGTTACGGGTACTGACTTTGCTAACCGGGGTGTGGATATTGACCCGAACGACATCGAAAGTATCAACATCCTGAAAGGACAGGCGGCGTCAGCGCTTTACGGTATGCGTGCTTCCAACGGGGTAATTATCATTACCACCAAAAGCGGAAAAGGGATGAGTAAAGGGAAAGCACAGATTTCTGTGAACAGTAACCTGGCTTTTGATAAAGTGTCGGTTCTGCCTGATTTTCAGACACAATATGCGCAGGGTGATGGTTTAAGATATGTACCAACAGCATCTACTGCCTGGGGGCCTAAGATTACAGACCTGGCCAAAGACAACGGTTATGGTGGGGAAGCATCAAACCGTTATACCAATAACGGTGCTGATCTGCACTCCGGACAGTATTACGTGCCGCAACGGGCTGCTGCCGGTATGGACCCATGGGCAACACCCACTGTATACAACAACGCAAAAGACTTCTTCCGGACCGGTACTACCTGGACTAATTCTTTGAATATCAGACAGGGACTAGAAAAAGGAAACTATTCATTCTCTCTGGGGAATATGACCTCAGAAGGGATCATACCGTCTACCGGAATGGATCGATACAACGCTAAATTATCCGCTGAAATGAACCTCTCCAAAAACTGGACAACGGGTTTTTCAGGTAATTTTGTGAACTCCACCATTACCAAGCAATCATCGGCAAATGACGGCGTTGTGGCTACAGTCTATGGTGCGCCGGCTTCTTATGACCTGGCCGGTATTCTGCCACACCTTGCTACTGATCCTTATACACAGAACACCTATCGTGGCACTTCCGGATTTGACGGAGCATACTGGGCTATCAATAACAATAAGTTCTCTGAAAAAACACAGCGTTTCTTCGGGACTACTTTTGCGCAGTTCAACACCGACCTGGGTACCGATAACCAGAAACTGGTGCTTAAATACCAGTTGGGAGCTGATTCTTATACGACAAACTATGCGGATGTATGGGGTTACGGCCATTCCAACGGAAGAGGCCAGATCGAGCACTACCATTACTCAGTCAACGAAGTCAATTCGCTGGTGACGGCCACCTATAACTGGAAAATCAATGATGATCTGGAGTTTGACGCCTTGGTTGGGAATGAGTTTGTGAACAGAACCCGTAAGTATGATTATGCATATGGTGCTAATTTTAACTTCCCGGGATGGAATCATATGGATAATGCGTCAACCTATAATGCTTCTGAGGAATTCCGCAGAACACGTACGGTGGGTACATTCGGAAACGTTTCACTTTCTTTCCGTGATATGTTATACCTGAACCTGACCGGCCGTAACGACGTGGTATCTACCATGCCCCGTAACAACCGCTCATTCTTCTATCCTTCGGCTTCACTCGGCTGGGTATTTACCGAACTTGAGCCTTTGAGAAGCAACGCGCTGAGTTATGGTAAGCTGCGGGTATCGTATGCAGAAGTAGGCCAGGCGGGTACTTATTACGATTCCTATTACGCGACACCGGTTTACGGCGGAGGCTTCTCTTCCGGAACGCCGATTATTTACCCGATCGGTTCTGTAGTGGCCTATACGCCTTATGAGCGGGTATATGATCCTAATCTGAAACCACAGAATACCCAATCCTATGAACTAGGTACCGACCTGACGTTTTACAATGGACTGGTTAACCTGAGCTATACGTTCTCACGTCAGAATGTAAAAGACCAGATTTTCCCCGTGCCTCTGGCAGGTTCAACAGGCTCTGATGAACTCATTACCAACGGCGGGTCTATCCATACCAATGTTCATGAAGTAACCCTGAACGTAGCACCTTTCCGCAAAGGGGATTTCAAATGGAATTTAGGGTTTAATTTCTCTAAAATTGATAACTACGTTGACGAACTGGCCGAAGGGGTAAACAGTATTTTCCTGGGTGGTTTTGTGGAGCCGCAGGTGAGAGCCGGTATAGGTAGTAAATTCCCGGTAATTTATGGTACCAGTTTTCTGAGAAATGAGGCAGGGCAAATCGTGGTTGACGAAGACGGTATGCC
>JBEBXQ010000203.1:0-4361 GCA_040391535.1 Telluribacter sp.
GCCAGACGGGTTTCTTCCCAGTGACGGGTTTTCAGGCCGCAGTCGGGATTCACCCACAGTTGCTCAGCCGGAATAACCGCGCGTGCTTTGTCCATCAGTGTAATCATTTCTGATTTGGAAGGTACCCTTGGTGAGTGGATATCATAAACGCCCGGACCGATTTCGTTGGGGTATTTAAAATCAGCAAAGGCATCCAGTAATTCCATTTGTGAACGCGAGCATTCAATCGTAATCACATCGGCATCCATATCGGCTATGTGCTGAATGATATCATTGAATTCCGAATAGCACATGTGCGTATGAATCTGCGTGCTGTCGTCGACACAGCTGGCCGAAATCCGGAAGGCTCGTACAGCCCACTGTAAATATTCCTCGCGGTTTTCGGGTCGTAAAGGTAAGCCTTCTCTGATGGCCGGTTCGTCGATCTGGATAATTTTAATACCCGCATTTTCCAGATCAGCCACCTCATCACGGATGGCCAGTGCTATCTGGTTACAGGTGTCGCGACGGGGCTGGTCGTTACGTACGAAGCTCCATTGCAGGATCGTCACCGGGCCGGTAAGCATTCCTTTGACCCATTTGCCGGTTAAAGACTGCGCATACGCCGCCCATTTGACCGTCATAGGCTCAGGACGGCTTACATCTCCATAAATGACCGGTGGTTTGACACAACGAGATCCATAGCTCTGCACCCATCCGTTTTTGGTAAAAGCAAACCCCGCAAGCTGCTCGCCGAAGTATTCCACCATATCGTTCCGCTCAAATTCGCCGTGAACCAGCACATCAAGGTCTGTTTCTTCCTGCCATCTGATCGCTTTTTCGGTTTCAAGAGCAATCAGCTCATCATATTGCTGCGGAGTGATTGAACCTTTCTTTAATTGTGCCCGCCATGACCTTACTTCTTTGGTTTGAGGGAATGAGCCAATGGTAGTGGTAGGGAAGAGCGGCAATTGCAAAGTCTGCTGCTGGCTGACTTTCCTTGCGTTGAACGGATGATTTCTTTTTGCATCCTGATCGGTAATACTGCTGAGACGTTGTTTTACCTTTTCGTTATGGATCAGCGGTGATTTTTTGCGGTTTTCGTGTGCCTGAATATTGGCCCGCAGTTCTTTCTCTGCCGATTCCGCGTTTTCTCCCGTGGCCAGTTGTTTCAGCGTAACGGTTTCATCCAGTTTCTGCCGCGCAAAAGCCATCCACTGCTTGATTTCAGCCGGTAATGTGGTCTCGTTTGTTTCCAGGTCAAGGTCGCAGGGAGAGTGAATCAGTGAACAGGAAGGGGCAATCAGGATACGGTCATTGCCTATTTTCTCCTGCGCTTTACTGATCAGCGATAAAGACTGCCGGAAATCATTTTTCCAGATATTCCGTCCGTCAACAACACCCAGCGAAAGCATAGTGGCGGAGTTTACAAAATCAGTGGACAAAATATCGTCCAGCTGTGACGGGCACCGGACCAGATCAAGATGTATAGTTTGAACAGGCAGGTCAAGCACCGTTTTCAGGTTGTCTCCGTAGCACTCAAAATAGCTTGCCAGGATCATATGCAGCTCAGGGAATTTCTCGTGGATCTCCCTGTAAGTTGCCGTATATAGTTCTCTTTCCTGTACTGTAAGCGAGAGAGCAAGGCAAGGCTCGTCCAGCTGAATGGTATGTGCACCCAGTTTCCGGAGTTCGCCGATGATTTCAAGGTAAACAGGAAGTAAGTTTTTAAGTAAATCCGTTTTTACAAATCCCGCTTCTTTTTCCTTACCTAACAGCAGGAAGGAAATGGGACCAAGCAAAACAGGCTTCGCATTGAATCCGTTTTCCAGTGCTTCTTTAAACTCTTCGGTTACTTTGCGGGAAGTAAACCGAAACTGCTGATTTTTGACCAGCTCAGGTACCAGGTAATGATAATTGGTATCAAACCATTTGGTCATTTCCATTGCGGTGGCATCACAACTGTTTTTCTGATAGCCCCGTGCCATGGCAAAAAGCAGGTCTGTTTCAGAAAGTTGTTCGGAGGCCTGAACGGCACGGTGCCGCTCGGGAATAGCGCCGGTCATCAGGGCTGTATCCAACACCTGATCGTAAAATGAAAAATCGTGGCATGGGATCAGGTCAATACCGGCCTGTTTTTGGGTCTGCCAGTTCTGATGACGAATGGTTTTACCTGTCTGAAGGAGCTGTTCGAGTGGTATTTTACCCTCCCAGTACAGTTCAGACGCTTTTTTGAGTTCACGCTGGCTACCAATCCGCGGATAGCCTAAGTTGTGCGTTTGCATTTTGCTGCTTTTTAAATGAAAGATTATTTAAAAGCCCAATAGCTAAACTTCCCAATGCTGTAGTAAGAAACAATCCGGATGAGAGTGAGGATACAGTTTTCCCGGGCAATATATAGATAACCGGGGTGTATTATATCAAACTGACATCTGCTTTATTCCACGAAAGCATTGTCCAAAACGAAAAGGCAGGTCTCCTGGCTTGTAACATTTTTACCGTCCTTCCCGCTGATGAAGCAGTGGACATTCCTGGTAAAAACCGATGAGGTTACTCACAGTTGCGGGACAGCTTGTGATTTGAACACAATTCCCTATTAATCTGCGTTAAGCAGAACCTTCTCGCCTGATTGAAATAAAGTAAAGAACTTGTTATGGCAAATGTACAATATTATTCATTAAATCCACACTGTGGTTCATCTTTCAGATTTTCGTTGTCCCGGTTACCTGACGTAACGTATAGGGTTTGTGAGCAGGGTAAGCAACGAGGTAATGCTTTCATTACATGGGAGCGAGTCTCTGAATATCACCCAAAACAAATGCAACCGGATTTATTTTTTTTCTGTTTCTCGGAGAGATTATTGAAAATTTATTGTTATAGAAAAATATTTGAATGCATCCATGTATTTTATAAAAATAAAAAGTTAACAAACTTATTATATTAAATTACTGATAATCAGTGTTATGACAATTTAATGAAAAGAAAAAGTTTGCAAAAAATTAAATATTGTATGAATTAATCTGTATGTTTGTTTTCAGGTGTCTTCCTCCTTTTCTTGATGTTATTTTTAATAATAAAGTGACAGTCCGTCACGGATAGTATAAACGTTGTTAATGGTTTTTCTCCCGAAAACGGAAGTTGAATAGTATTGATAATAGAGCAGAATATTGGAAAAAACATAATTGATACATAGTTTAAAAGTCATATAAACCACAGCATAACATGAGCATTTTTGATAAACGGGTGCAATATAAACCTTTTGAATATCCTGAAATATTACAATTTACTGAAGCCATTAACAAAGCCTTCTGGGTGCATTCGGAAGTGGATTTTACGGCAGATACCCAGGATTTTCATTCACATCTGAACCCGGCGGAAAGAAACGCGGTGAAGAACAGTCTGCTGGCTATCGCACAGATAGAAGTCGCTGTAAAATCTTTCTGGGGAAATCTGTTCAATCATTTACCAAAGCCGGAATTCAACGGTTTGGGCAGCACTTTTGCCGAATGCGAATTCCGTCATTCCGAAGCCTACTCCCGTTTACTGGAAGTGCTTGGCTATTCGAATCAGTTTGAAACACTTGTCGAAATACCTGTCATAAAAGAGCGCATTAATTACCTGAGCCAGGCACTCGGGAATGCACGTTCCACAGATAGAAAAGAATATGCGGCGTCGCTGATTCTGTTTTCTATTCTGATCGAAAATGTGAGCTTGTTCAGCCAGTTTGCTATTATCCTGTCTTTCGCAAGGTTTAAAGGATTAATGAAAAACGTGAGCAATATCATTGCCTGGACTTCCATTGACGAGCAGATCCATGCCAATGCTGGTATTTACCTGGTCAATAAAATCCGTGAAGAATTTCCGGAAATGTTTGATGAAGCGACCGTGCAGGACATTACTGCTATGGTCCGCGAATCAATAGAAGTGGAATCAAGGATTATCGACTGGATTTTCAGTGAAGGCGAAATTGACACTATTAAGAAGCAGGATCTGATCAATTTTATGAAATACCGTGCCGATGACAGCCTGAAGAGAATCGGTATGCCCGCTCAGTTTAATATCGCCATTGCTGATCTGCATCTGTTGCAATGGTTTGAGGAAGAGGTTTTTGCGAACAGTCTGGACGACTTTTTCGCCCGCCGCCCGGTAGATTATACCAAGCACGACAAAAGTATTTCGGCCGTTGATCTGTTCTGATATTTCAGGCAGCAAGGCATAAAAGACATATAAAACATCAATTCAGATTTATAAACGCTATAATCAATGAAAAATCCTGAATTATCATTACTTGAAGAGGTAAGTGAAGTATATGAAATGGAAAAGCTCTGGTGGAAAAACACCGAGAGCGAGCAGATCCTGAACAGGGGATATCTGTTAAAGGG
>JBEBXQ010000204.1:0-4245 GCA_040391535.1 Telluribacter sp.
CAACCGGCATCGACAAGAATCCGTACAATCTCCGTATGAATTTTCCCTCCTGTACCCAGCACCACCGCTTCCATCAGGGCAGTCCACCCCAGATTATTAATGTGATTAACCGGAAAATCAGGAGTAGTGGCCAGCAATCTTACCACCTCTGTATGCCCTTTTTCAGCAGCCGGAATTAAAGCACTGCCCCCGTAGCGGTTAAAAACCGTAAAGTCAGCACCATGGTTAAGGTATAATTTTACCAGGTCAAGGTACCCCGCAGCCCCTGCATATAAAAACGGACTGTTTCTGATATTATCCTGAGCATTTACACTGGCTTTGGCCATCACCAGTAACTCAGCCATTGCTATATTATGCTGATAAGTCGCTATCATCAGCAGCGTCCTGTTCTGTTCATCCCGGCTTTCTACATCCACCCCTTCTGTCAGCAATTTCCGGACGGTCTCCTGTTTGTTATTTTTTACTGCTTCAATAATCATATCCGTGGGGTTCTGCTGAATTGAGTTGCTACCCTTACAGGCTATCATACCCAGTAAGCTTATGACACAAATGAAAACACTCATCGTTCTCCGGTTTTAATTTTCCTGATAAACACATTTACCCTGATGAAACAGTGCCTTAACAGGAGAAACACGCGCCACAGCTTCCGCAGAACAGCTGGCATCCACCAGGTTAAAGTCGGCAGCATCTCCCGGCCTGGGCCATTGCCGGTTCCCCTGATCATCAAGTGGCAAAACTTCATTTGTGGCAATCCGCAGGCACCTTGACAATTCCCATTCAGCTGAATATCCATAGAGCTGCGCTACCAGATTCGCTTTTTGCAACATACTGCCTGATCCGAAAGGAGACCAGTGGTCCACCACGCTATCAGTGCCGGTCATGACAGAAACGCCATGTTTGTACAAGGCAGGGACAGGCATGATCAACCCGCCAAACGGAATTGTAGAAATGATGCCGATCTGCGCGCCGGCCAGCTCTTCACAGGTTTTCTCCAGTACATTTCCTTCCAGCTTACCCAGCACAAAACAGTGGCTGAGAAACGTTTTTCCTTTTAAAACGGGATTTTCATTGACTTTACGGATCAGATACTCAACCGTTCTGAGCCCGCTTTCTCCGCTTTCATGAAGATGTATATCAATACCACGGTGATAATCAAGGGCAAGCTGAACGGTAAAATCCAGTGATTTTTCGATATTCCCGTCAATTGAATGAGGATCCAGTCCACCGATAAAATCAATATCCATCTGAGCGGCATCTTTCATCAGGTTTTCAGATCCCGAACTAAAGATACCGTGCTGAGGGAAAGCCACGATTTCTACGCCAAACCCTTCCTTTTTCTTTTCGATCGCCTTCTTGAGATTCTTTAATGAGTTCAGCCCTGACACAGGCTCGATATTAACATGGCTTCTGGCAAAATCCGTGCCTTTTGATTGTAATAATCCGATTAGTTCCCCGGCTCTTTCCACCGACACTTTCAGCAGCTCAGGCATTAACTGCTGCTCCAGTGCAATCATATCCCTTACTGATTTCTGTCTCTTCGAACGCGCCTTCCACGGGCCACCGAAATAGGTTTTATCCAGGTGAATGTGCATATCTTTCATGGCCGGTAAAAGCAGATATCCTTTTGCATCCACTGCACCGGCGATATCCGTATCTGGTCGTATTTCACTGATTTTACCATTTTTTATAACAAGACTGAATACATCCGTTTGTGTGCCGGTTACTTCAAAGTCATCTCTGACAAATCCGGTTTCAAGGCGTACATTTTTCAGAACAAGCTCTCCTTCATCCGTTCCGGTGGCAGTATCCGCAGGTTTGTCCATTGTAAAAACCGGTTCGTTTATTCCACCTGAAAAGATTCCGTATCCCATTATTCCCATGGTTTGCTTAATAAACTTCTTACGCGTTACATCATTGACCATCATCATCTTTATTTTTTCAAATCCTATCCACAAAAGTATAGTCAGCTATCCGCAATCCGGTTATTAATAAGAAGGAAATAGTTGTAAAAATTATAACTTCTGACGAAAATCACGTGGAGAAAGGCCGGTTTTTGATTTAAAAAAATTAGAAAAGTTAGCCAGGTCATCAAAACCCAGCGTATAGGCAATTTCCTTAATATTCATTTCTGAAACCTGCAACAATCGTTTGGATTCCAGAATGACCCGGTTTTGTATCACATGAATAGCAGATACCTTAATGTGCCTTTTACAGAGAATATTGAGGTAATTAGGTGTAATATTTAATTTTCCGGCATAAAATGCTACCGTCTTCTCCTGCTTGTAAAATTCATCTGCCAGGTTCAGATAATTCACAATGACCGGATTTGATTTCAACGCTTCCAGGTCTGTAAAAGCTTCACTCAGCTGGCGCGCAAGCAATTCTATGATAAGTTTGCAGCGGAGATGGATTATATTCCAATGTAAAGTATCTCTCTTCATTTCGAGGTCCAGTTGCTGAAACTCCTGTTCAAAGACATGGAATGCTTCGTCAGTAAGGGAAATAACAGGGTGGTTAAAATAAAGAACGGGAGAGAAATACAGGGAGCCGGTGAACGTCTGAAAAACTTTTTTGCTGATCATCAGCTGATATCCTTTGGTGTCTGCACTCAGATCCCAGTGATGTACCTGTTCCGGCAAAAGTATATGAAACTGCCGGTCAGCGACCTTGTGCCCGGTAAAGTCAATCGTATGCGTCCCGCTGCTTTCCCTGATCAGGAAAAACAAATAAAAATCGTGCTTATGGGGAATTGTGATCTGATTGTTCCCCCGGAGTTCATGATCCAGCAAGCAGATACCGGTAAGGTCATTAAAATAAAAATTGTCTAACTCCAGAACGGGAAACTCCTGATTCATAACGTATCTGATTTAGCTGTAATCCATTACAAAGAAACGAATTTGTTCAGGAGAAAGACAGGTAAATTCTGTAATGGCACACGTATCATATCCTGACCGGATCGGCATTTTCGGATGGAATGAAAGCAGACAGGCCGGCAATAAAAATTATTTATAGCTGAAACCAAGGTAGAATAACCGCACTCAGGTATTTAAACCATAGGAAAAGTGTCTGATAACAGGTTTTACTTTATCATCGATGAAACGTTATTTTTTGTCAGTAATACCATACCGGAACAGGTTTAAACCAGTCTGTCATTCTCTGTGTTTAAGGCACAACTGAAGATAATCATCCCATGCTGTTTAACTCCAAAAGCTTCGTACTGTTTATTTCCGTCGTTTTTATTCTTTTCTGGGTACTGCCTTCACGAAACCTAAAAGCCAGGAATCTCCTGCTCCTGACAGCCAGCTATTACTTTTATGCCTGCTGGGACCCGCGGTTTTTACTCATACTGCTGTTTTCTACACTGCTGAATTACATGGCCGGACGCATCATTGCCCACGCGCAGCCCTACAGGAAATACTGGTTTTGGGCAGCGATCAGCTTCAATATTGGCTTCCTTTGCTTTTTTAAATACAATGACTTTTTCGTTCAGTCCTTCTCCCTGTTCATTGCCGATCTTGGGATAAGCGTAAACCTGACAACCCTGAAAGTAATCCTTCCGGTCGGTATTTCTTTTTATACTTTCCATGGCTTATCCTATATCATCGATGTTTACAGAAAGGATATTCCCGCTGAAAAAAATATCGTGGATTACGCGGTATTTACAGGATTTTTCCCGCTGCTCGTGGCCGGGCCCATTGAACGGGCCACGCACTTATTGCCCCAGCTGAAAACCCCGAAAGTATTTAATTATACCCAGGCCGTTGACGGCCTCCGCCAGATACTCTGGGGATTGTTCAAAAAAGTAGTGATCGCAGACAGCTGCGCAGTGTATGCCGATATGATATTTGACCAGTCAGCAGATTATTCCGGCAGTACCCTGCTGCTGGGAGTTCTCTTATTTGCTTTTCAGATTTACGGCGACTTTTCGGGCTATTCAGATATTGCCATCGGCACTGCGCGGCTTTTTGGTATATCCCTGCTCAAAAACTTTTCCTTTCCCTATTTTTCGAGAGATATTGCCGAATTCTGGCGAAGATGGCATATTTCACTGACCACCTGGTTCAGAGACTACCTCTACATTCCACTGGGTGGCAGCCGGGTCGGAAACCTGAAAAAAATCAGGAACATCTTCCTTGTTTTCATCATAAGCGGAATGTGGCACGGCTCTGACTGGACCTTCATCGTATGGGGTGCCTTAAATGCTCTGTTTTTTCTCCCGCTGCAGCTCACCGGCAACAACCGGAA
>JBEBXQ010000205.1:0-4186 GCA_040391535.1 Telluribacter sp.
AGGAAAACATGCCATGGCAACAGGTCATAACCACGCCCGAAACAGACCGGTATATTCATGAATTATTCCCGGCTTATAAAGATGCTATTCCCTACATGCTGATAGCCGGAAACGAAGACAAACCCTTGCATCAGTTTACGGGATTTATCGAAAACGAACACACCCGTATGGCCCGGGCAATCGATAGCGTTTTGCTAAAATAGCCTTTAACAACCCGTTACTAACGGGGATCGGGGGCGTATCCCGCTTTCCTGAATATAACAGTTGCGGCTCATCCTGAAGAAAACATACTGAAGATCAGCTGGAAAAGACTTATGTCTGAACACAATGCTTTGCAAGGTCACAGCCATTTATTAGTAACCACCCGTTCAGCATCTTATACTTTTTCCGTATCTTTGCACCTTCATTTTTTGCAAACATAAATCGGGAGGCTTTGAACCTCCGGCAGATCAGTATGAGTAAACACGGACGCATTCTTGTCGCCATGAGCGGCGGCATTGACAGCTCACTGGCAGCTGTTCTTCTTCACGAACAAGGGTATGAGGTCATTGGTATGACCATGAAAACCTGGGATTATGCCAGCAGCGGCGGCACTAAAAAGGAAACAGGCTGCTGCTCTCTTGACTCCATTAACGATGCCCGCGCCATCGCGGTGGAACTCGGTTTCCCGCATTATATTCTGGACATCCGCAATGAATTCGGTGACTATGTAATTGATCATTTTACAGGGGAATACCTGGAAGGCCGTACTCCGAACCCCTGTGTTTTGTGCAATACGCATATCAAATGGGATGCCTTGCTGAGAAGAGCCGATAAGCTCGATTGTGAATTTATCGCTACCGGACATTACGCCAATATGAAGCTGATGGAGGGCCGGCATGTCGTGTCAAAAGGAGTGGATACCTGGAAAGACCAGAGTTATGTATTGTGGGGCGTTTCGCAGGAAAGTCTTTCCCGTACCAAGTTGCCGCTTGGGCATCTTCACAAAACCGAAATCAGGGAAATGGCCAAAGAAAGAGGATTTATTGACCTGGTCAACAAATCGGAAAGCTATGAAATCTGCTTTGTACCGGATAATGATTACCGGGGATTCCTGAAAAGAAGAATTCCGACGCTGGAAGCTGAGGTTGCCGGAGGAAACTTCGTCAATAAAGAAGGAAAAATACTGGGTAAGCATGAAGGATACCCGTTCTATACAGTAGGTCAGCGCAAAGGCCTTGGTATTGCACTGGGCAAACCTGCTTTCGTTACTGAGATCCGGAAAGAAACCAACGAAGTGGTTTTAGGCGATCAGCCCGATCTTTATCGTGACGGTATGTACGTCAGCAAGCTGAACATGCAGAAATATGCCTCTCTTCCTGCGCCTCTCGAAACCATTACCAAAGTGCGGTATAAGCATGACGGAACTCCTGCAACGGTTATACAGGAAGACTCCGATAAAATCAAAGTGCTGTTCCATGACGGTGTAAGCGGCATCGCCCCCGGGCAGGCAGCGGTGTTTTATGAGGGTGACGACGTGGTGGGCGGTGGCTGGATCATGAAAAGCTTCCGTCAGGAATAACCGATCAGACAGTATAATGACCGGGTACTCAATCGATTTCCTGTCGGCAGTACCCGGGATATCCTATTTTCCAAAGAACGCTTTTTTAATTACCTTTGCGGGAATTTTAGCCACATCGGGTGGTTTTAAAAAGCAAAACCGAGAATCTGAATTAATATATACCAATGACATCCCAACAGATCCGTCAGGCATTTCTAGCGTTCTTCCAATCTAAAGGACACCTTATTGTACCATCTGCACCGCTGGTGGCCAAAAACGACCCTACCCTGATGTTTAATAACTCAGGTATGGCGCAATTCAAAGATTATTTCCTTGGAAACGGAACGCCGCCATCACAACGGATCGCGGATACGCAGAAATGCCTGCGTGTATCCGGAAAACATAACGACCTGGAAGATGTGGGTTTTGATACCTATCACCACACCATGTTTGAAATGTTGGGTAACTGGTCCTTCGGAGATTATTTCAAAAAAGAGGCTATCACCTGGGCCTGGGAATTACTCACAGAAGTTTACCGTCTGCCCAAAGAACGGCTGTATGTTTCTGTTTTTGAAGGTGACGCGAAAGACGGCGTACCTTTCGATCAGGAAGCCTGGGATTTGTGGAAACCTATTGTAGGTGAAGAAAGGATTATTCTGGGAAACAAGAAAGATAATTTCTGGGAAATGGGTGATGTAGGCCCCTGTGGCCCCTGCTCCGAAATCCATATTGATCTTCGTGACGAGGCTGAAATAAAACTGAAATCAGGCAAAGAACTGGTCAATGCTGATCACCCTCAGGTAGTGGAGATCTGGAACCTGGTATTTATGCAGTTTGAAAGAAAGGCTGATGGCTCTCTGCTTCCTCTGCCTGCCACACACGTCGATACCGGTATGGGCTTTGAGCGGCTTTGTATGGCCATTCAGGGCAAAAAATCCAATTACGATACTGACGTTTTCCGGGCGTCCATTGAGATACTGGAAAACCTTTCGGGTAAAAAATATATTTCCGAGCTGGAAAACCCTGCGGCGGATATCACACCTGAGCAAAGCCGTATTAACATTACGATGCGTGTCATTGCTGACCATATAAGAGCGGTTGCGTTTGCCATCAGCGACGGACAGCTGCCTTCCAATAATAAGGCAGGATATGTGATACGCCGTATCTTACGCCGGGCTGTCCGCTACGGTTATTCCAACCTTGACTTCCACGAACCGTTTTTTCATAAACTGATTCCTGCACTGGCTGATCAGTTCCGTGACGTTTTTCCGGAACTGAAAGCACAACAGGATTTTGTGATCAACGTCATTCTGGAAGAAGAAAAAAGTTTCCTCCGCACACTGGAATCAGGTTTAAAACGTCTGGATGTTATCATCGCCCAGCTGGAAGAAAACGGCCGGGATACCATCGGTGGTTTCGAATCTTTTGAGCTGAGTGACACCTTTGGTTTCCCGCTGGATTTAACAGCGCTGATCGCCAGAGAAAAAGGATATAAAATTGACGAAGCAGGTTTTCAACAGGCACTGGCAGAACAGAAAAACCGTTCGAGAAGTGATGCGGCGAAAGAAGCTACCGACTGGACCGAACTCCGGGAATCAGAAGGGGTTGAATTTCTGGGGTATGATTTTGAAGAAACCCACAGCCATATTGTCAAGTACCGGAAGGTAAAAACCAAAGCCGGCAACGAATACCACATTGTACTGGATCAGACTCCTTTTTATGCTGAAATGGGTGGCCAGGCAGGTGATACCGGTACGATCTCAACGGGCGAAGGCAAACCCGTTATTCATATTGCGGATACACGCAAGGAAAACGACCTGTTTGTCCATATTTCAAGAGATCCGGATCTGGATGGTCTGCTCGAAAATGCAACCGGAACCGTCGTGGCAAAAATTAACGGCAGCCGGCGTCAGAAAATAACATCCAATCACAGTGCCACGCACCTTATGCTGGCGGCTATGCGACAGGTGCTGGGCAATCATATTACTCAGAAAGGGTCCTTCCTGAATGAAGATATTCTGCGTTTCGATTTCTCTCATTTTGCTAAAGTAAATGAGGAAGATCTGCGTCAGATCGAAGATATTGTCAATCGTAAAATAAGGCAGGATATTGCACTGGAGGAAAAACGGAACGTCCCTATCAGCCAGGCACTGGATATGGGTGCAACGGCAACTTTCGGGGAGAAATACGGTGATTTTGTAAGAGTCATTACTTTTGAACCCGGGTTTTCAACGGAACTTTGCGGTGGTACACATGTACCTTCAACAGGGCATATCGGCTTGTTCAAATTCATGTCAGAAGGATCAGTAGCAGCAGGCATACGCCGGGTTGAGGCCATTACCGGAGAGAAAGCCCTGGCAGAAATCCGTCAGCAGGAAGCAGTACTGGCACAGCTGAAAGAATTACTGAAAAACCCGAAAGACCTCACCAAGGCGGTTCAGACGTTGCTGGAGGAGAAAGCTGCTCTGCAAAAGCGGATTGATTCATTCGAAAATGAAAAGCTTCAGCAGATCAAAAGCATTCTGGTAACACAGATTCAGGAATCTGAAAAAGGAAACCTGCTGGTGGCTAATGTGGAAGTTTCTTCCGTGGAAGCACTCAAACAACTCGCATACGAAATGAAACAGCAGGCTTCAGCACTGTACG
>JBEBXQ010000206.1:0-4178 GCA_040391535.1 Telluribacter sp.
TTACTTCCAACGAGGATTTTGACTTATTTCAAAATGCGATTTTCTGGACATCCATGAAAAATTATTCAGTAGAAAAACTGGCTGATCTTCCGTATTATACCGAAGGCCCTGCCGTCAATACCGAAGGAATCCTGTTTTTTACTTCACTCGGAGGAAGCATTATTTATTCGTTTGCCCGGAAAACCGGCTTGCAGCAATGGGGTCATGCAAAGTGTCCGAACGGCCAGGTTATTCTTCCTGATCATACCCATCTCCTGTGCGATAGCGTGGAAAGTGGTATAGCTGTCATTGATTCCACCGGGAAATTTCAAAAATGGATGATGAAGGATCAGTGCGCAGGTTACCGCGTACAAACACCCAATGATCTGATAACCGACCGCCACGGAAATCTATATTTCACGGATTCGGTCAGGCAAAGCGGTAAAGTTTTTTTTATCGGGAAAAACGGTGACGAAAAGCTCGTAGCAGATCAAATTGACTATGCCAACGGGCTTGCGTTATCTCCCCGGGAAGACACCCTGTATGTGGCAGAAAGCTATCAGAACCGCATTTTATCAGTTCATTTGACCGGTGCAGGCTATAGCAGTCACACAACTGTATTTTCTCCGCTTCCGCAACATCCTTCCGGTGTCGGAACACAAAACCTGCCTGACGGACTTGCTACCGATCAGCAGGGGAGGATCTGGGTAGCTCACTATGGTATGCAGGCCATACAGGTAGTATCAGATGAGGGAGAAAGGCTCTTTTCCCTGGATACTACCTTACCCCTGACCAGCAATCTCTGCTTTATTAACGAGGAACCCACCAGAAAAGTGATACTTGTAACCGGTGGTTCCGGTGAACCGGGCCCTGGTGCAGTGGTTAAAATCACCGTGAATTTCTAACCAAACATTCCATGAAATTATTAACTAAACTCTGTAACCTGATCTGGCTTATGCTGGTAATGGCAGGATTAAATAATGTTACTGTTATAGCGCAAACCGCACTTCCCCATTATACAGAACTACCTGCCCTCCCGGATAAACAGGGGTTCGCAGGCATGTTTGCGGGCGTCAGTCATGATGCCCTGATATGCTTCGGAGGGGCCAATTTTCCCGATAAATTCCCTTGGGAAAACGGCATAAAGAAATGGTATAAAGATGTTTATATTCTTGAAAAAGGGGGAAAATGGCTCAAATTAACGGATAAACTTACGCAGCCGATAGGATATGGCGTCAGCATTTCGTATCAGAACAAAGTCATTATGGTGGGCGGAAGCAATCAGGATGGACACCATGCCACTGTGACCGCCTATGAATGGATAAACCGTGATCTGAAAGCGACCCCCTACCCTGCACTACCCTATTCCTTAGCCTACATGACAGGTACTTTACTGAACGACTGTATCCTGATCGCCGGGGGACTGGAAACCGCTTCTTCTGCTCCTCTTCGCAAGGTATTATTACTCGATCTGAAAAACCTTACACAGGGATGGACTGAAATTGAAGCCTGGCCGGGAGATGAAAGACATTCTGCAGTATGCGGCGTTTATCAGAATGAACTATATCTTTTTGGCGGAGAAAATGTAAAGGTCAACTCGCTTGGAACCAACTACAGGAACATCTTAACAGATGGCTTTAAACTGAAGCTGTCCGGATCAGAAAAGGGGTGGCTGGCAAAATGGACACCCCTGGCTTCTATGCCGCGCGGGGCTTCTGCTGCGGCGGCATTAATGCCATTGCTCAATAACACGCACTTCCTGATCTGGGGAGGAGTGGACGGGAACGCCGCTCAATACCGTCATGCACCCACACATCCGGGTTTTACCAAATCACTTTTATATTATTTTCCCGAAACCGACTCCTGGGAATATCCGGGTGATCAGTCGGCAATTGCACCGCGGGTAACTTTGCCCGTAACCTTCTGGAACAACCAGTGGATTTATGTAAGCGGGGAAATCGGGCCAGGTATAAGAACGCCTCTCATCACGGGTGTTCAATAAAGTCCCCTTTCTCAATTGCGTCAAAATCCTAGTTATATTACTGGTATTCCGGACAGTATCCGGGCAGGTATTTTCGCCTTACAAGGGCAAAACCCCGTAAAAGATATTCCATAAAAGAAGGCAGGAGGAATGATCTTATACATTCCTCCTGCCTTCTTTTAAAACCTACAGAAAACGCTTATAATTTGACAATACAGTCAATTTCAACTTTAATACCTTCACCTAAAACCGACTGAACGGTGGTACGTGCCGGTTTTATACCAGGGAAATATTCACTGTAAACGGTATTATAACGTGCAAAATCCTTAATATCCGTAAGGTGCGCAGTACATTTCACTACATTTTCCATAGAACCACCCGCTGCCTCTATAATCGCTTTGATATTCTGAAGCGTACGATGCGTTTCTTCCTCAATGGTTCCCAAAACGAAGGTTGAAGTTTTGAAATCAACGGATGCCTGTCCGCTTACAAACAGAAAGCCGTTGGCAATAACACCGTCGGAGTAAGCTCCGGTAACAAAACCTTCAGCGCGATCTGGATGAACTACTTTTTGCATAATTTCATTTGTTTAAATATAGATTGTGATCAAATTAATGTTACTTTGTTCAGGGAGAAAACCCGGGAACTCGTCTTTAATTAAAAGACAAAAAACTACATTTCTATTGTTAATTTCCTGGTTAACTTTAGAAAATTATTGTAATCAATACATTAACATCTGATTATCAGAAATCCGAACCACAGAAAAATGATTAAAAAAATGCTTTCCGGAGCCACACTGGCTCTTATGGTTATGATAAGCTCTTGCAGCACTACGAAAAATGAAGAAACCACTTCCAGGGCATCAGGCCTGATTGTGGTTGAACCTGGCCATTTCCATGCAGCTCTGGTTCAGAAATCCATGTATGAAGACCTGGATTCAACGGTACATGTTTACGCAACAGACGGCCCTGATCTGGAGTCTTACCTTTCAAGAATTGAAAAATTCAATGCACGGGAAGAAGATCCGACCCACTGGAACGAGCAGGTATACAGAGGTGCCGATTTTATGGAAAAAATGCTGGCCGAAAAAGCGGGGAGTATAGTAGTACTGGCCGGAAACAATCAAAAGAAAACCGAGTATATCAAAAGATCTGTCGATGCAGGTCTGAACGTGCTGGCGGATAAGCCCATGGCCATTGATGAAACAGGGTTTAACCAGCTGAAAGAAGCTTTTGCTTCGGCCGAAAAGAACAATGTGCTGTTGTATGACATCATGACCGAGCGTTATGAAATTACCAATACGCTGCAACGTGAACTGGCTCAGATCAATGATATTTTCGGTGAATTACAACCCGGTACGGCAGAAGACCCCGCGGTGGTGAAAGAAAGTGTACATCATTTTTTCAAATATGTTTCAGGAGAAGCGCTGGTTCGTCCGGCCTGGTTTTTTGATGTAGAACAGCAGGGAGAAGGTATTGTTGACGTAACCACGCACCTGGTAGACCTGATCCAGTGGAGCAGCTTCCCGGACCAGTCTATTGATTACCAGAAAGATGTGGAACTGACAAGCGTTAACCGCAAAGCGACAACCATGACGCCGGAGCAGTTCAAGCTTGTCACAAAGCTTGACTCCTACCCTGATTATCTGCAGAAAGATGTTAAAGATGGTGTTCTGAATGTTTATGCCAACGGTGATATCAACTACAAATTAAAAGGAATTCATTCCAAAGTCTCTGTCATCTGGAATTTCCAGGCTCCTGAAGGAACAGGTGATACACATTATTCCATCATGAAAGGCAGCAAAGCAAACCTGATTGTGAGACAAGGGAAAGAGCAGAATTTCAAGCCTGTCCTTTTTATTGAAGGAATTTCTTCCACGCCTGAATATGAGGCAGCGGTTACTGAAAATTTCAAAGCTTTACAGACCAAATATGCCGGCATTGAGCTGAAAAAAATAGCTAAGGGATGGGAAATAGTAATTCCTCAGAGCTATGACACAGGCCATGAGGCGCACTTTGGCGAAGTGGCTAATAAATATATGCAATACCTGAAAGCCGGCAAATTGCCGGAATGGGAAGTACCTAACATGATTACAAAGTACTTTATTACCACTCAGGCGCTTAAACTGGCTAAGGAGAAAAACTAAAGTCAGTCACAAAAAAGCTGTCTGGAAAGTTTCTAATTTTTCAGACAGCTTTTTTATTTCAGGTCAGATGAA
>JBEBXQ010000207.1:0-4058 GCA_040391535.1 Telluribacter sp.
TTGGCTTTAACGGCCGTTTCGGCTTTGCCCGTTTAAGTATTACGCTTTAATTTACTCACGTTGCAACATCAAAAAAGCTGGTCAGGTTGACATCTGACCAGCTTTTTTGATGTATTTATGGGATACACAGATAACGACTGATGCCGTTTGTCAGGAGCCAGCACTTAGTTACTGTTGTTATTAATCACATTAAAAAAGTCTTTCAGTTTTTGCTCATCAAGCTTGCCGTCAGTACGAACCCCGCTACAAAGGTCTATACCGAAAGGTTGTACTGTTTCTATAGCCTCCCTTACATTATCTTTATTTATTCCCCCTGCCAGAAACAACGGCACCGTAATTGATTTTCTGATTTCCTTACTCAACTCCCAATTATGCACCCGGCCTGTCCCGCCTAATTCTTTAACGGACAGATTCGGGTTTCCACTGTCAAGTAAAACAGCATCGACAAGCGCTGATACTTCGATGGCTTCTTCTACAGAACGATCATCAATGATATGAATTACCTGGACCAGTTTAACATTGGGCAATGCCTTACGAAGTACTGCATATTCTCTTTTTTCAAGCTCGTCAACGATCTGAATGGTCGTTGTATGTACTCTGCTGTAGTGATCTATGATCTCCTGAGGTTTTGTTTCGCTCGTCAGCAGAAAAGTGGCAACAGGAGGGGGAACCAACCTGGCAATCTGATTGATCAGCTGATCTCCGATAACACCCGGACCGCTGGGCATACGCCCGACAAGACCTAATGCCGATGCGCCATATTGAATGGCCATTTTTGCTTCATCACTGCTGCTGATGCAACAGATTTTTACTCTTGGTATCATCATTCCGTTTCAAATTCCCTTGGATAAACAACCGTGCCTGATATATTTTTTAAACCGTCTTTTACCAGCTCAATAGCCATAAATACATTGGAAGGTACATCAAACGGTGCTTTAATATCCCATTTTTCAGCAGGTAAAAACCCGAATTTGGGGTAATAATTTTCATGCCCCAAAACGATAACCGACCGGAAACCCGTCTGTGCAGCAACTTCGAGTCCTTTATTAATAAGCTTTGAACCTATTCCCATTTTCTGATACGCAGGTGCGACAGCCACCGGTGCCAGTGCAAGGCTCTCCGCAGCATCATGGCCATTTTTATCTATTACGATACGTGTAAACAGTATATGTCCGACAATTTTATCATTCAAAAGGGCTACAATCGAAAGTTCAGGCAGGAATACTTTCAGGTTATTTCTTAAGTTATTGACCAGCCGTGCTTCATTTTCAGAGCCAAATGCCTGGCTGTGGACGGTAAACACTTCTTCAAAATCCCGGGACTGTTCCTGTCTTAATATAATTTGTTGTTTCATTATTTTACAATCTGTCTTTATACCCGATGCTAAGATAAGAGAAAACACCAAACTGACTTACAACTCATTTCACAAACACCACCAAACACCTACAATTCAAATAGTTGCAACATTATTTCACCTGACTAATCCTGATTACTTCATTATAAAAAATCCTTCTCACACCAATATATGTTCATTTTACGGACAAAGCACGATACTGTAAATCATGACAAACCTGATTCCGGTCGTTCGCTCAGTTTCAAAATTTAAAGAAGCTATACCATTAATAACGGAATTTTGCGTTTAAATTAGAAGCTGAATTATAATTTCTACTCTCCCCATTTTAAAGTGTCATTTAATCAAACATTTATGAAAAGATTGCTTTTTATTGCCTTGCTGGCCGGTACATTAAGTTGTAAGGAAGATGCGCCTGAAATATCGGGTACCTGGAAAACCTCCTGTGAGACTTTTGCGAAAACAACAACCGGTTATGTATTTTCTGACTGCTGCGGATCCATTGATTTCCCCGGACTGGAATTAAGCGCCGGAACGGCTATCATACAGGAAGGTTCTTATATAGACAAAAATCAACAAATCACCCCGATGAGCGTCAAAATCAACGTTTCGAAAAAAGGGGATGTTGTGCTGGTCAGTACCGAAACAGCAGAGGGACAAGCTCATTATTCACTCGAAAAAGAGTATTCGGGTCCGGTATGTGACTGTACCTGCCCATAAGCAAAAGCCCCCGACGGTCCGTTCGTCTGGGGGCGCTATCTTTCCTTTGTCCAGGATTAACGGCTTCTGCCCTCTTTTCTTATTTTTTCCAGCTCCGTAGCCAGTTCTTTTACCTTTTCAGGGAACTTAGCCGCCACATCATTAGTCTCTCCCATATCTTTCGAAACATTATATAACTGAGGCTCTTTGGATGCCCCGGACTCAATGTTGGTCAGATTAAGGATTTTCCGGGCATCGGAAGGTTCAATATATTTCCACTCCCCTTTGATGATTGAAAAAGCGGCTCCTTGCCTTACGAGTACTTCACGGCCTTTATCTGATTTCCCTGTCAATGCCGGAAGCACATTTTTACTGTCGGGTGCGTCATTTTCATTTAATGGTTGTTTTAACAGGCCCGCAAAGGAAGCGATCAGGTCAATCTGACATATCAGTGCATCTGAAATGGCACCTGCTGCTATACCGGCAGGCCACCGGACAATAAATGGTACACGTGTTCCTCCTTCAAAAGCACTGTACTTTCCGCCACGTAAAGGACCGAGTTGATTATGGCCGTTCAGTTGTGTCACGGCACCATCGTCATAACCGTCATCCAGTACAGGCCCGTTGTCACTTGTAAAAATAATAATGGTATTTTTCTCAAGATTCAGGGATTTCAGTTTATCAAGAATCCGGCCTACGGTCCAGTCGAGCTGCAGAATGGCGTCTCCCCGCAGCCCCAACCCACTTTTCCCTTTGAACTGCGTACTTGGCATGCGCGGTACGTGAATATCATTTAAGGAGAAATACAGGAAAAACGGCTTTTTCTGATTATTCTCAATAAACTCCTCCGCTTTATCCGTAAAAACATAAGCTACTTCCTCGTCTGTCCAGCGGGCTTTTTTCCCTCCCCGCATGTATCCGATCCGTCCGATACCGTTCACAATCGTATTATCGTGGCCATGGTTAAGTGAAGACCGTAATTTCAGCAACTCAGGATTTTCCTTTCCGGTAGGCTCATCTCCGACTTTCTCCTTATAGCTGACTTCGATAGGGTCATTTTCTTCCAGGCCTACGACCAGATCATTCTCCAGAAAAACAGTAGGGACCCGGTCTGAAGTGGCAGGAAAAATAAAGGAATAATCAAAGCCTACAGCTTTCACTCCATGATCAATGGGTGCGTTCCAGTTAATTTTCTGTTTTCCGTCACCCAGTCCCAGATGCCATTTACCTACCGCCCCGGTAGCATAACCCGCTTTTTTAAAGACAGAAGGAAGCGTAGCATTTCCGGTCGGGATAATGAGGGCCGCATCACCCGGTAGAATGCCCGTCCCTTCTTTGCGCCAGGCATACTGCCCGGTCATCAGTGAATACCGCGAAGGCGTACAGGTACCTGCAGTGCTGTGAGCGTTCCTGAAAAGAATCCCGCCCTGTGCCAGCCTGTCTACATTGGGTGTTTTGATTTTCCGGGCACCGTATGCACTTACATCACCATACCCCAGATCATCTGCATAGATATAAATTACATTGGGTTTTGTCGCGTTCTGCGAAAATGCAGGCGAAACCGAACCAAGCATTCCGAGAAAAAGACCGAATTTATTCAGAAATCTCATTTTTACTTTATTAAATCAGAATTAATACTTGTTTCACTTTGAGGGATCGGCCAGCGTTCGTCCGTTCCGACGCTGAATACCTCAGAGGTTGCATACCATCTTCCAAAGGGAGGAGTTTCAACCCCTTTCTTTCCCAGATGAACCGCATCCGGAAAGGCTGCACCATAAAAGTCACCATTTAATATTTCTCCTGCAATATTCCACTGCAACAAATCCCGGAGTTTACCTCGTTTTCTTACTGACCGCAGCTAGTATTTTCAGCTTATAAAATGTACTCAGTAAAGCAGAGCATTCCTCCCAACCGCTAACGTTTAATCCCGATAGTATATATGCTGTGATGCATTAGCAGGGCCATACTCAGAACTTATACATTAAATCAAGTAGAAGATTGATAGAAT
>JBEBXQ010000208.1:0-4040 GCA_040391535.1 Telluribacter sp.
AACCCTCGAAAGGGTGATATTTTCAAATGATGAGCTTATCCCGAAATGACGTTAAATAAAATAAACCACTGCTTCACATAAAAATTTAATAAAAAGCAACCCCTTCCCCACTTTTCTTGCTGATCTGCCCCTCGTATACTTCACTTTACATATACTGATTCCCATATTGCCAAACGCCCTATGAGAACATTTAAAAAGAGTATAAATATATAACTATTCAAACATCAAATATAAATTCATCAAAACAACTAAAATTTGAATAACCGTCATACTTCAAAATTAAATTGCCAAATAAATCAAATATCAGAATATAATATTTTTATAATAAATATCAACTATACTTCATTTATCAATTATAATAGCTGCCATTCATTTTTTTCACATTATTTTATTTTGCATAATAAAAGTCACATAATATTTTTGACTAAATTTCCGCATTATAAATAATTACTGTATTTGAAATTTTATACTTTCTAAATAAAGCCGGAGCATCAGAATACAAACACGATTAATTTAACTTATCTAACAATCCATTTGAATACATTTTAACTGTTTATTTTTTTAATCAATTATGCAAAAATCTAATTACTTCCCTATTGCAATACTCCTCCTTGTCAGCATTGTATGTGTTTTTATGCCCTTGCCCGGACAGATGATAACTGAAGGTATTGATAAGGGAGACACTGCCTGGATGATCGTCGCCTCAGCTTTTGTACTCCTTATGACACCAGGACTGGCTTATTTCTACGGAGGTATGGTGAACAGTAAAAATGTTATTTCAACCATGCTTCAAAGCTTTATTGCCATGGGAGTGATCAGTGTTCTCTGGGTTGTTTATGGCTATAGTCTGGCTTTTGGTGATGATATAGGCGGATTCATCGGAAACCCTTTTACTCATTTTATGTTTAACGGCGTTGTGGACGGGCCTCCTGTCGGTACTATACCCGCTGTATTATTTGCATTCTTTCAATTAAAATTCGCTGTTATTACC
Source organism: Telluribacter sp. (assembly GCA_040391535.1). GTDB lineage: Bacteria > Bacteroidota > Bacteroidia > Cytophagales > Spirosomataceae > JBEBXQ01. The sequence continues at coordinate 992 of JBEBXQ010000208.1, forward strand.
CCTGCTCTGGTAACCGGCTCTATGGCTGAAAGGGTGAATTTCAGATCTTATGTATTGTTTATTATTCTTTTCTGCACATTTGTCTATACACCGCTTGCTCACATGACCTGGCATGAGGAAGGTATTCTTATGAAAATGGGAGTGCTGGACTTTGCAGGTGGCACAGTGGTACATATGTCTGCCGGGTGGGCGGCACTTGCCGGAGCCATGTTTTTAAAACGCAGAGCCTCACATGTAGGCGAAAATGGTTTACCACCTGCAAATATCCCCTTTGTGCTGCTTGGTACGGGTTTACTGTGGTTTGGTTGGTTCGGATTTAACGGCGGGTCTGCTTTGGGAGCTTCTCCGCTGGCCGCGTCGGCATTCGCGGTTACCAACACTGCCGCCGCCGCTGCCGGTATCGCCTGGGTATTATTTGATGTGGCACGCGGACGTAAGGTATCAGCTCTGGGTTTTTGCATCGGTGCGGTCGTAGGTCTTGTTGCAATAACACCAGCCGCGGGTTTTGTTACTATTCCGGTATCAATATTTATCGGAACGATCTCTGCAATGATCAGTAATTTTGTAGCTCATTTTGGCAAAAAAACCGCTATTGATGATACACTCGATGTCTTTCCCTGCCACGGTGTAGGTGGTATGGTTGGTATGCTTTTAACAGGTGTATTTGCTACGAGCAGCATCAATCCCGCTGTAGAATCCCAGGGACTGGCTTATGGCGATGCCACTTTGTTTATTAACCATGTAATCGCGCTGATCGGCACCTCTGCTTTTGCTTTCGCCGGATCGTTCCTCATGTTTAAAATTACAGATATGGTATTGCCTTTAAGAGTTTCCAAAGAAGATGAAGAAGCTGGCCTGGATTTAAGCCAGCATGATGAGTTTCTGGTCAATCCATAAGCTCAGATACATCAGATCGTGTAAGGAGTGGCATATCGCCATTCCTTACCTTCTTTTCCTAAAACCGGCTACAGCACTTCCCCCTCCATTCATCCTTTACCGGCTTTGCATAATCCATAACCAGGTCAGTGAAAAACAATAAGCTTCTGAACATGAAAGTGTAACTACTTTTTATTTATCAACATTGTCCTTTTCGTATTGTACTGCATGAATGTCTTCAGACGGACTTAAAACTGTCAATATGTTCATATTCAACCGTTTAATAAGTATATATCCTCAACATTTTTTCTCGAAAAAAAAGGGATTAACTTTATTAAACAGTAGTTCACACCCAATACATACGAATATGAAAAATTTAGACATTAACATGCTGGAGCCTGATCCAATAGCATCGGCTTTAGCAAATTCAGACAAAGAGTTGGTTGTTATTACCGGTTTTGTCTGTTCGAAAGATGAGTCATCTGTATCTATTAGTGAGAACAGGATGGCTGATACCTATACGATATATCCACGCTCCGCTATAGTCTCTGCATTTTCTCCTGAAAAAAAAGGATGCGGAAATGATGAAGATTTTAGCAAAGTAACTCTTCTTGTACACGCTAATACCCGGACAAAAACAATTTCTAATTCAACAACGGGGACATCGTATCAAGAGCAAGGGCAAGCACTTAGAATGAGAAACAATAATTCTGGTGGTTGCGGAACAAAATGTAAAAGTGCTGACGGGTGGTCAGAGTGCTGCTGCCCGGTTGGCCAGCGATGCAGGTCCTTAAGTGGCACTTGTAAATGCGAAGATGCCACAAATGCTGGTCCTGCTTTTGATGGATCCATATTTCCATCTTTTTACGACAATGATTCAAATGATCTGACTAATAACTATCCGGACTATCCCCCCGTTACAACAGGCGCCAATATGAAAGTCCCAGGTGGTCCGTCAACGGTACCACAGGGTTATCGCAGAGTATGCATACGTTCTCCTTATGTGGTCTGTGATCTTAATGGCTGTCGTACAGAATATGGTTGGGTTTGCTATTACTATCCAATACGAAAAACGTAAATATCGTCTGAAGTGTATACATAACTTCAGTTCGGGTTTAAAATCCTGTTATCGCTTCGCGGTTAAATGTGCAGGTATCTTCGCTTTCTCTATAATCCTGTCAGTCCTTCGGACTTAAAAATAACCACGAAATGGTGGCATGATTATAGAAAGTGCAGGAAAATAACGCTTACAGAGCCCGGAATAGATGATATTTTCAGATCATAAGCTTATCCTGAACGGGCATTAGTAAAGAAAATAAAGATCGCCTTCCTCTGAACATGATATCAGCTCAGAGGAAGGCGATATAATCAATCAGAACTGATCGGGTATCGAATCCAGTGCAAAATACTGGTGGTGAATTTTATTATTCCCGATTTTAATCAGGCGTAGCCCTACCGGATCTTTACCCAAAGGCTCACCTACCGCACTGGTCGTAACCATTTCAATACCATTGTATATACCATAGCCGTTCTGGTGATGATGGCCTGCAAAAACAGCCTTTACATTGGAAGTTGAAAACAGGTCAAAATATTGCTTACGCGATGCTGAGTCAAGATTAAAATAGGCCTCGGCTTCCGAAATATCACTGCTGAAAAAAGGATGATGCGAAAACATAACTACCATTTTATGATCCTTACCCTTGCTTAATTCTCCTTTTATCCATTCCCATTGGTCTTCTTCAAGGCCGGCGGTATGTGCCTTAATCAGATTTGAGTTAATACCTGCAAAAAGTACTTCTTTATGAACAAAGGAAAACTTATCGTCCCCGTAAATCGACTTATAAAAATCCACATCTTCTTTTGAAGGTTCATTTCCGACATCATGATTTCCCGGAATCAGGTACACGGGAATTTCATTACTGATCATTCCGGTTATTCTTTTGAATTCTGCCAGCTGATGTTCATCCCTTTGATTATTCACAAGGTCACCGGTTATCACTACAAAATCAGGCCGGATCTCATTCACCCGTTTTACCGCCTGCTCATAATTTTGTATTTCTTTTTCAAGGCTGTCGGGATAAAACCCCAGCTGGGTATCCGTAATCTGAACAAAGAACCAGGGTGTATCAGGTCTGTTTTCGGTCTCGGTGGCGGTAGTACACGAATAGCTAGT
>JBEBXQ010000209.1:0-3998 GCA_040391535.1 Telluribacter sp.
CTTCGACACCTTCAACATGACACCTGTAGAATTATAAAGCAGTTTACCGGTATCAAAAGCAACGATGCCACCAATATTCATTCCGTTTTTAAGCGGCCGGGTTCCTTCGGCATATGCTGAAAACTGGCCCACTACCGGGAAACTGCCTTCTGTATACCGTGTGCCGAAATTTCTGGAATACGACAGTTTCGCTTTTATATCCCACTCACCCACCTCTCCAAGGGCTCCTACGTGGAATGCCATCACGCGGTTGTTGATGAAATGCTCCGGCCTTACTGTGCCTTTGGCAGGGAGGTTGTCACGGGCATCCAGCTGACGGGTTATAAATGGTGTACCCAGCCCGATGGTCCTGTAGCTCCACCCTTCTTTATAGAGGTAATGGTTCATGTAATTTTCGTCTCCGGTTGGTGTAGGCTTCGACCACGTCTCTCCTGCCTGATTTTTAGTATACAGGAATTCAAACAACAGTTTTTTCCAGAAAACATCACCATAACGTGGCTGACGGTTCTCAAAACTGATCCCGTTAAGGCCATCGGCGATGTTGGCCAGGTGATACAATGCCCCCACTTCATAGAAATTCTGACGATAAACCGCCACGGACACATTGGCCAAATCGTGTTCAACCCGAAGGTCAATCGTTCCTCCGTGATTGCCGACCTTACTGTTATTGAAAACTTTTCCGAAAATGACGTACTCATAGGCTTCCCAGTCTGTAAACGGAAAGTATCCGATCCACTTCTGTTCATTGCCCCAGAAAGTATTGTGGCTGAATCCGCCATAGACTCTCGTGTTCCAGTCGGGCCTGCCAACTCTGCCCCACAGACTCTTCTGGTGAAGGAAAGTCGGGTAAATAAAGTCTTCGTTATTATAAATATGGACATCTCCCACCCAGCCGTGAGCGAAGTTTCCTTTAATGGCAAAAATCCTGTTAAAAACCGGAATGGCATAAAATTCCGGAATGGAAATTTCTACTTTGGGAATGCCCAGTGCGGTCCCGGATAAAATAAAGCTACCTGTTGATAAGGTGGTATCCATCAGCCCCATTACCTCCTTTGAACGGCCTCCTTTGAGTTCAAACATGGCCAGTTTTGCCTTAGCATATCCTTCCACAAGAATCAGACTGGCATTTTTACCCCCATTGGCTCTGCCTTCAAATCCAGCTCCCCAGTCAAACAGCCGCTTTTTACCGGTGCTGTCCGGTGCGTATTCTTTTCTTAACCTTCCTATTGCACTGACGGAAGGTCCTGAAACCGGAACACTGCCATACTGGTTACTGCGCATCCAGAAAGGGACCTGCCCTGAAGTTGTAAATCCTGTCTGAGCTTCTACTTCTGCCCTGAAAGGACTTTGCTGCGCGACGGCAGCTTCTGTCACCAAACAAAGACAACTCCATAATAAAGCCTTTTTTATCATCCTTTTTCTCTTCTGATTAAACACCATTTCTTCATTCCATCATGTCAGGGAGGGGAAACTGATTAAAAAAATACTCTATCCCAATATTTCAATGCAATGCTTCAGACTATCTCTCCAGTAAGGTACATGAACACCCAGCGTTTGCCTTATCTTTGATTTATCCATGACTGACCACGCCGGTCTTACCGCTTTGGTAACATATTCATCTGTCCTCACCGCTTTCACTTTCACCTGAATTCCGCTCAGCTCAAAAACAGTCTGCGCAAAATCATACCACGAAACCGCACCTTCATTACTGTAATGATACACCCCATAGGCTTTACTTCCTGATGTGATAAAGTCCAGGATGACACCTGCCAGATCTACGCCGTAAGTGGGTGTACCGACCTGATCAACGATCACACCAAGCTCGTCTCTTTCCCGCCCCAGGCGCTGCATGGTTTTGACAAAATTATTCCCGAATTCTGAATAGAGCCAGGCCGTCCGGATAATAAAATGTTCCGGAAGTATTTCTGCAATTACCTGCTCACCTTCCAGCTTTGTAATACCATATATATTAACGGGTTCAGCCGGATCGTTTTCATTGAGCAGTTTTGGCTGATTCCCCGCAAAAACGAAATCAGTTGAGACGTGTATCATAGTGACGTTGTACTCACGGCAAAGTGCAGCAATATTCCCTGCTCCGGTTTTATTAATCAACCGTGCCTTCTCGATATCTTCCTCTGCTTTATCCACTGCAGTATAGGCAGCACAATTCACAACATAGACAGGCTTCTCTTTTTCAAACAGTTCTTTCAGTAATTCCGGAGAAAGTATATTGGCCTCCGACTCAGCAGGAAACAAAATATTATCCAGCTGTTTTTCTTTTGCAACTCTTGCTATACAATTGCCTAACTGGCCCGAAGCCCCGAGAATAATGGTTTTATGCATTTTCAGTGAATTAATTCAGACTAAATGTCTGCTTTGTTTTTTAAGATTTCTATAAAATGCTGTTCATACTGGTCGATAATCCGGTTCCAGTTATAAAGTTCATTGATTTTTATGATGTTATTTTTCACCTTTTCCCTATACTGTTCCTTACCGGCATTTGCCAGAAAATCCGCAACCTGTCCGGCATTTGAGAAATAACAGGCGTCATTTTCCAGAATGGCCCTGTTAAACATATTGTCATGGGCGCAAATATAAGCACCCGAAGCCATTGCTTCCAGTAGGGATGGGTTTGTCCCTCCTACAGAATGCCCGTGAAAATAGAGATTAGAATAATACCGGAGATTATTCAGTGCATCCATATTATATACACCACCCACAAACCGGATGGCCGGCGTTGCCTGGTATTTATTTTTCAGGAATTCGCCGTAGGATGTTTCGTGCTTACCGATAACCAGAAAAGGTTGCGACTGTGCTGATCTCACCACTCCGTCCAGTATCGTTTCGATATTATTTTCAGGTTCCAGCCGGGCAATGAGCATATTATAACCATCAACTTCCACTTCGAAAGGAAGGAGAGCAGAGGCATCCGGTGTATCGAAAGCAAATGCGCCGTAAGGAATGTATACCGAAGGTATGTGATATTCTTTCTGCAGGTAATCCTGAATACCCAGCGAATCAGCAATCCAGTAATCACTGAAAACCGTGGCAAAGGATTCCGCTTTTTTCAGAAACCACCTGACAGCAGGGTGATATTTACTTCTCTTCCATTCCAGTCCATCCATATTGGTAGTCACTACGGATTTGTGCCTGGGCAATAACCACCCCCACACAGAACTGCTGGTATATCCCAGTTGCAGAATCAGGTCATAATTTTCTTTCCGGGTATGAAGAATACAGTTCAGGTCATAGATAAACTGTCCTGCCGTCCCGATCCTGTCTTCGGGATCATGACGATGGACTAATCTTACGCCCTCCCACTCGGACAGCTGGTATGGATGTGTATGGGAATTATAAACTGTAACCTGATGACCCCGCTCTACTAAACCTTTGGAAAGATATTCTGCAAATTGTTCAAACCCTCCGTAAAAATTGGGAACCCCTCGTGCCCCGATAATGGCAATATTCATATATAAGCGGAAAAATTCCCCAAACAGGGGAAGATAATTCATAGTAATCTACAATTCGCAGTTAGCAGGTAATTTGAAAAATTGGCAATTCTGCTTCATATCGTTGAAATAATTACAACAAATGTATGAGAAATATGCAAAAAACAGAATTGTTTCACAGTGTGATATTTTTTAAGTTCTTAATTTACAGTAATAAAGCGTTTATATAAATATCTGCACGTACCCTATCAGATATACCCTATATCCTCAGGGCTCAACGGTCCGCGTCCATGCCTGATTAAAAAAAATTCATACCTAAAACCCGGGCATGAAGATGCCTTACGGCTTTAGAAGGAAGAAAGCAGGGATTAAACAAAGGCTATTTACAGTTGGGAAGTACTTCTTTCATGGAAAGATCACAAGGGAGTTTTCCTGATTATTATTCTCACTACTGGTTTCTTTTTTCAATGCACACTTTACATGAAAAAGCTTTGCTGTCTGGCATTGATTATTCGAGCAATAGCAAACTTAGCCCTTCTTCAGATCCTC
>JBEBXQ010000210.1:0-3832 GCA_040391535.1 Telluribacter sp.
GATGTTTTCTTCTGAACACCATAACCTACCACTACGACTTCTTCAAGGGCCTTGGTGTCGGATTTCAGACTTATATTGAGGGTGGTCTGATTAGCGGTTACGCTTACTTCTTCATTTATGTACCCCACAAAACTGAAAATCAAAGTCGCCCCGTTTTCCGGAATAACAAGATGGTAATTCCCGTTTTCATCCGTAATCGTTCCTTGCTGTGTACCTTGCAGCACCACACTTACACCGGGTAATGCCTCCCCTTTCTCGTCAGTTACTTTTCCGGTAACAGGGGGCAGTATTGCAGGTGAAACGCTATTGCTGACCGTATTCTGTTGCTGTTCCAGAAGAATAATCGTTTTTCCTTCCTGTCTGAACCCGAAAGGGGTACCCTGAAGCAGCAATTCCAGTGTTTCCTGTATGGTGCGGCTTTGCTTGCTTACACTGATACCCTTATACGGAACCACCCGGGGAGAAAGGTAAAATACGTTATACCCTGATTCCTTCTGTAATTTCTGAAGGGCTTCTTTTAGGGAAATATTCTGCACACCGAAGTTGATACGGGTATCACGGATATCCTGTGCCCTGCCAATCTCTGCCATTAATACCTGAACCGTCGTAAGCAATACGGCGATACAGTAGAAGCTGATTTTCATGATCTTGTAGAAATAAGTATTCATTTGCCCTTTCCATGAGACAAAATGATTCCCTCTTGCAAAAGCTGGTCTTTTTTGCATTCTTTGCATAGTTTAAAAGTTTTCCAATAAAAATTTTGAACGGGAACTCCTCATTGCTTTCCAGGGCCGGAGGAGTTTTTTTATTACGGATCTCTTGCTGATAATGAATTCATAAATGTTAAGGGTTAGGATGATAGTTAAATTTTTGATCTGTAATACTGAACATTAAAAACATTTTTCTCCTGCAATAATGACCCGGTTACTCTCAATACGGTAAGTGGTATTGCTGGTGACGGATAAAATGTTCAAAACTTCCAGGATGGTTTCAGTTCCGGAAAACCGCCCTGTTATGGGGCAATTTTTGAGTTCTGTATTCTGAAAGACAATGTCCAGATTATACCGTCTGCTTAAATGTTCTGCCAGATTGCCAAAAGGCATGTTATCAAATGTCATGTCGGTCTGCACCCAGGCGATAGAGGAATCAGCATGAATTTTATGCTGATCCGCATTTTCAGATTCGAGGTTATAAACGACCTGTTTGTCTTCGGTAAGTATCGCCACAAATTTGTTTTCATTCTCCACTTTCACTTTTCCTCTTGCTACACTTACCGTAATGTCTTTCTGCTCAGGCCATGCTTTAATATTAAAGGCAGTTCCCAGCACAGTCGTTTTGATTTTTCCGGTATGAATGACAAACGGGATGCCGGGATTATGTTTCACATCAAAGAAAGCTTCTCCCGTCAGTGTTACTTCCCTGAGCGTTGTATTAAAATCCTTTTCGTATTCTAACCGGCTGTTACCGTGTAATACCACTGTGGTTCCGTCCGGTAATTGAAGGAACCGGTTATAAGGGACCTGTCTGGTAAAAGCACTTTTATCTGCTGACTCAACGGGGTGAAACGCTGACTGATCTCTTGGCTGAAGCAGGAAAAAGAGAAAAAATGCCAGTCCGGTAACGGCTGCTGCTATGGCTGCTCCATAGAAAAATACCTGGGTACGAAAACCTCTTTGCGGCGATTGAATACCTGTATTGATTGCCTGAAACATTTTTGATTCCAGTCTTTCTGTTTCATTATCTCCCATAAACTCAACGGTACCTGCTTCTTCTTCAAACAGCTGATAATATTGCTCCACCACGGCTCTTTCTTCCGGAGTAGCCGTTCCATTCAGGTATTTCTGAACCAGTGCTTTAAAATATCCCTTTTTATTGTCCAAAGTTCTGTTGAGTTCTTTATAATTTGATAGTATATGAATTGCCGGAAATCTCCCATGCCTGAAAGTTTTTTTTTGAATAAAGAGAGTATTATTCTTATAGATTTGTTTAACTTACTTATTATCAGTAAATTAAATTGTGTGATAATTTCAGGAGAAAAATAAAATAAGCAAACCCAGGAACTTCGAGACCGCGGAGCGCAGACTTCCCTGGGCAGTATTAAGTTGATTCTGCACTGTTTTCTGCGTAATCTCCAGTTCTTCAGCAATTTCTCTGGTGGTCAGGTTTTCGAGGTACCTTAAGCGGAATATCTCTCTTCTTTTTTCAGGCTGATGATCAAGCCAGTGTTGAATGGCTGCAGTTAATTCATTGAGAAAGAAGCCGGCGTCTGCCTGGGGGGGAATGGAAATCAAATGTTCGAGCGGCTCTTCAAAATCAGGAAGTTTTTTGTTTTTATTATACATCATAAAAACCTGGTAGCGCACCGCTGATTGCAGATAGGGAAATAGGTTTTCGATGTTACGCTTTTTTCGGTTAACCCATAGGTCAATAAATACATCCTGTACAATTTCTTCGCACAATTCCTGTTGTTTTAGCCGTTTAAATGCCTGATTGTAAAGCTGTTTCCAGTATCGCTTGTAGATGGCTTCCAAAGCTCTTTCATCTTCCTCCTGAAGAAGAAAGTAAAGGAGTTGCTCGTCAGTATATGTAACAGAAGCATCCATTGAAAGCGCGGGTGATAAGTTTCGAAATTACAAAATATTCATCAATTATAACAAAACGGAGGTGGTAGAGTGATCATACCTTGCACCTTTTTAAGATATTTATCAGTTGATTATGAGTAATATAGGAAACAATTAAACACATGTTAGTCAGCTTTTAACTATTGATAGGAGACAAAACCCTGGCAATTCTACCTGAATGAATGGATTTTTCTTTAGAGGCATCCTAAAATAAGAAAGGCAACCATGCCTGAACAGCCGGTTGCCTTTCTTCCATCTGGAGCACGTGAGATTACATCAGGCTGCTACCTGTTGCCAGTGTCACGTCCAGTTTAATATCTACTCCCTGATCGGTACGGCTGTTGCGGCCTCCGGTACCCAGGCTTATGCCACCCATTCCCATACCGCCCATACCACCCATTCCGATACTTACTCCGGGGGTTATGCCAAAGCCGGACTGATTGTTGTTATCGCCCTCTACCTTGATAGCAATGCCAATATTCCGGGCAGTAGTGATGTCCATCCCGATCTGGTTCAACGGAATACTGATCTGTTCCTGTAATTCGCCGTCTGGTGTCATTACAATAGAAGCTTTGATGCTGTTGGGGTGTATTTCCAGCAGATTAACGAGATACTCGCCCTGACGGTTTTTCCAAAGCGCCTCTTTATTATAAGCTTCCAGCAACAGCTTAAGTCCAAGACTGTTAGGGATATCAGACTCAACACGGCGAAGTGCTTTCCTGTCTTCTTTTGTCACCAGCGGAAAGGACAGCGCATAGGCGTTTTTTTTCTGGTTATCCGGTGAGAAGGAAAGCTTCAGTCCTGAAGTAATGATTTTATTGATTGTTCGCGGATGACGGGTTTTCAGGTTGATAAATAAGTACTGATCGTCATTAATGACACTATATTCCAGTCCGGACTTCTGATCTTTCTGCGTTAAGGAGCCTTCATCAAAGTACGAAAACGGTGCATTCCTCTGGGAATTGTACGGTATTGTCTTGTTTGATGAGCAGGCAAAAAACGCTAAAGAAATGAGGGTAGTCAGACTATAAATAACACTTTTTCTCATGGCTGCTTTTCAAATTAGGTTTCTGCTGATAATAATACGAATCAGGAGGCTAAATCGTTGCATCCGGCCCTGAAATTTTTTCCTGGTTAATGATCTGGACAGCTGGTTTTTAAACCCATATGCAAGCAAATCGGCTTTATTCTTTTTTTAGGTTTAAATAAAA
>JBEBXQ010000211.1:0-3826 GCA_040391535.1 Telluribacter sp.
ATTTTAAAATTCCTTATATCACCCGCCAGGCTGTTTGCTATGTAACATAAGCCTGACTGGTAATATAGGGATATAGGTAATTAAAAAAACAGAAGAGGATTGCGTGAAGAAGATTTTGGAAGGTACCCCACCATTAAAAATATCATGAAGTACCTCCCGGAATGCTATATTGACTGACTCCTAAGTGATCAGATCAGGTCAAAACGATCCAGATTGGAGACTTTTGTCCATGCTGCAACAAAGTCTTTGACAAACTTTACTTTTGCATCATCTGCGGCGTATACTTCTGCCAGTGCCCTTAGTTCTGACTGTGAGCCAAACACCAGATCGGCACGTGTGGCAGTCCATTTAACGGAACCGGACCGACGGTCAAAGCCTTCAAAAACTTCTTTGGAGGTATCCGTGGCTTTCCATGCGGTATTCATGTCCAGCAGGTTTACGAAAAAATCGTTGGTTAATACGCCTACCTGATCTGTAAATACGCCCAGGCCTGAACCATCATAATTGGCACCCAACACCCTCAGACCCCCTGTTAATACTGTCATTTCAGGTGGGGTCAGGGTTAACAGTTGTGCCTTATCGATCAGCATGGATTCGGTAGAGACTGTGGTTTTGGCTTTCAGGTAATTGCGGAAACCGTCAGCATGAGGCTCCATGTATTCAAAGGATTCCACATCAGTCTGCTCTGCTGTAGCATCATTTCTTCCGGGAGTAAATGGTACCGAAACGGGCACACCGGCATCCTGTGCTGCTTTTTCTACGGCGGCGTTTCCGGCCAGTATGATCAGGTCAGCCAGGGAGATCTTTTTATTGCCTTCCTGCTGCTCATTGAAAGAATGCTGTATTTTCTCCAGAACTTCCAGTACGTATGCAAGTTGAGGAGGATTGTTTACCGCCCAGTCTTTCTGGGGAGCCAGACGGATACGGGCACCATTGGCGCCACCGCGCTTATCACCACCACGGAAAGTAGAGGCAGAGGCCCATGCAGTGCTGACCAGCTGGGAAACGCTCAGACCTGAGTTCAGGACTTCCGCTTTCAGCTGAGCTGCATCATGCTGGTCGATGAGTTGGAAGTCGACTGCCGGAATCGGATCCTGCCATACGAAATTTTCTGCCGGAACTTCAGGTCCCAGGTAACGGGATTTGGGCCCCAGGTCACGGTGAGTCAGCTTGAACCAGGCTTTCGCAAAAGCTTCCGAAAATGCTTGCTGGTCGTCTTTAAACCGGCGGGATATTTGCTCATAAACCGGATCTGCACGCAGTGAAATATCAGTGGTCAGCATTCGGGGTTCCCTGCGGCCTTCCGAATGTGCCAAGGGTACCATATCCTGGCCACCGTTATCTTTCGGACGCCAGTGGTGATGACCGCCTTCACCCAGAGCTACCTCCCATTCATAGGCAAAAAGAATGTGGAAGAATTCATTATCCCAACGGGTAGGGTGATACGTCCAGGTTACTTCAAGTCCGCTGGTAATCGTGTCATCTCCATGGCCCGTGCCATAAGAATTCTGCCATCCCAGGCCCTGAGCTTCAAGTGAACCGGATTCCGGATCTACGCCGACATATTGGCCGGGAGATGCAGCACCGTGTGTTTTACCAAAAGTGTGACCTCCGGCTATCAATGCTACAGTTTCCTCATCATTCATATTCATATTGCCAAAGGTCTTGCGTATGGCTCTGGCTGCATCCAGCGGATCAAGGTTGGCCTGCGGACCTTCAGGATTGACATAAATCAGCCCCATTTCGGTAGCTCCCAGGGGTTTGGCAAGATCTTCCGGGTGACGGTGCGCCAGCCATTCTTTTTCATCCCCCCAGTAGACATCCTTATCTGCTTCCCACACATCTTCCCGTCCGCCGGCAAATCCAAGCGTTTGGAAGCCCATGGATTCCAGTGCAACATTACCGGTCAGAATGATCAGGTCAGCCCAGGATAATTTCTTTCCATATTTCTTTTTAACCGGCCACAGCAGACGGCGTGCTTTGTCCAGGCTGACATTATCCGGCCAGCTGTTGAGCGGTGCAAAACGTTGCTGACCTCTCCCTGCTCCGCCTCTGCCGTCCTGAATACGGTAAGTGCCGGCGCTGTGCCAGGCCATACGGATGAAAAACCCTCCATAATGACCAAAATCCGCAGGCCACCATTCCTGAGAATCGGTCATCAGATCCTCAAGGTCTTTTTTTACAGCGTTCAGGTCCAGCGATTCAAATTCCTTTTTGTAATTAAAGTCTTTATCATAAGGGGCGGCCAGGGGTGTGTGCTGACGCAGAATATCAAGCGTCAGTTGCTCAGGCCACCAGTCTTTATTCTGGGTTCCGTTGCTGCTGATGCTCACCTTTTCAACTTGTCCGTTATGAAACGGGCATTTGCTAATGTCGTTTGATTGGTTTGTCATGCTGTTGTTTAATTTAATTCGATCTTATGATTTTATTTCATCCGATCATGTGGTTTCCATTCAAAATACCCGAAAAAAAACCGTTAAACAAAATTAAAAATATTTACCTTTGATTAGATTTTATCAAACATGAATATACAGCAACTTAATTACGTCATTTCCATTGATGAACAACGGCATTTTCAGAAAGCAGCGGATGCCTGTTTCGTTACCCCGGCAACGTTGAGCATCATGCTGAAAAAGCTGGAAGAAGAACTCAATGTGGTTATTTTTGACCGGTCCAAGCACCCCGTTGTGCCTACAGAAATGGGAAAAATCGTAATCCGGAATGCGAGAACGATCCTGTCTGCGGTCAGTAAAATGCGGTATGAAGTAAAATATGCTGCCCTGGAAACGGAGGTGCAGGGAGAACTCCGGATCGGTATTATTCCGACACTGGCACCCTATCTCCTGCATCATTTCCTGCCGGATATGACCTCCAGATACCCCCGGTTGATTATCCAACTGAAAGAATTGCGTACCCGGCAGATCACAGAGTATCTCCGCAAGGATCTGATCGATGTCGGTATCATAGCACTTCAGAATGAAGGGAATGAATTTAAAACCCGGTCCTTGTTCAGGGAAAAGCTGCTGGTTTTTGCGCCGGAATCTGAAAGTCAACTGAAAAGCAACTATATCCTGTCGGATGATATTGACGTAACCAAACTGTGGCTGCTGGAAGAGGAGCACTGCCTGCGGTCACAGGTGATGAATTTATGCTCGTTAAAAAAGAGGAATTCTGAAAATGAGCAGTTAAAGTTTGAGGCTGGCAGTATTGAAACCCTGATCAATCTGGTGGAAATGACGAATGGTATTACGGTGATCCCCGAATTGGCCGTATTGGATTTCTCTATGGAAAGAAAAGCCGGGGTAAAGCATTTTGCTGCACCGGAGCCATCACGTGAAATCGGAATGATTACCTACCGGCATTTCGTAAAGGAAAAGCTTCTGGATATTCTGGAAGGTGAAATTATATCGGCCATACACCCGATTTTAAAGGAAAGTGGTAAGCTGTAACAGATAATACACGAATGTTACTTCCGGCGAATGGATACATAAAAAGCCCGAAGGGCTGAAATGATTATAGAAAAATAAATGCCCATTCCTTACAGACCCCCGAAAGGGGTGATAGCTATAATGGAAATGGTAATCAGCTAACAGATGGGAACAAGGGGGTGACAGATATTAGTTACAATGTAAACAATTTGCCTCACCAGGTTAACATGGGAAATTCAAACATAGTGCAGTATGTATATGATGCTAACGGTATGAAGTTGAAAACGGTTTCACCAGGTAATACTACTATTTACGCCGGTATGTTTGAATATAGTTCAAACGGGACTCTTCAACGGATTGGCCTGGAGGAAGGGTAGTTAATTCGTACAGCATCAGGT
>JBEBXQ010000212.1:0-3750 GCA_040391535.1 Telluribacter sp.
CTTTATTAAATCAGTCAAAATGAATCGGATCACCTGAGGCATATACCCGGACGGAATTAAAGCAGTGCTAATTTATTTTTTTACTTGTAGTATTTGCGTTATAAGAACCGAAAATGCCAAATCCTCCTTCTATATTCGAATGAACAGGTGTATTCTCCCGGAAGGATGGAATTATACCTGACCCGTCGTTATTAAATAACCAATTCTGATAGTCCCGTGATGTTTTGGCATATTTAACTAAGTTATCATCCATATGTGCTAAGGTGATTTTTACTAAAACATCATCTGTTAATCCGTTTCCAATGTAGATCTGACCATTCAGAATATTACGGCCTGGCTGCTGATTGCGAAAATTAGATCCGGTTTCTTCAAACGATACACCTGCTATATCCATTATTCCCAATATAGGATTTATGAATTTCCCTTCTGCTTTACCAAAAACAGTAAAATACGGATATCCGGAAGTGTTATTCCATTCGGCAGTCAAATGATAGAATATGTCGGATGTATATCCTGTCAACTCAGGTTGTCCGGGTTTTGGTGGTAAGGTAGAAACCGCTTTTACAGAAAGGTTATCATGGGTTTTTACGTGTAATGTAAATTGTGTTCCGTCCTGAACTTCCTGAAAATAATTATCACTTTCGTAACATTCCGATTCTTCATTGTAATATAAGATCACTTCCCTGTCTCCGTCAGAAATCATCACTTCAGCATTTTTTTCAATGGCATTTTCTTTGGATATCTTTTGTCCGATGGAGGATGATCTGTGAACATATACTTTAAGCAGAGGGTCTGCCGGAGAAATTACGGAAGTTACAGCCAGTAATTTGTCCGGATGAATGATCGTATTCTCTACTCCCGGGTTACAGCAAACCAGCACGGAAAAGAGAGCAATAAGGAGCAAAATGGGCTTCATCAGAATTTAAAGTTATAACTGACTCCCGGAATTACAGGAAATAATGATTTTTTCTTGAGTTGAGGTTGCTCTTCCAGGAGAGTATTGGTCCTGTATTGGATATAATAGTAAGTTGGATTTTTTCTCCAATAGGCATTATACAGACTAAACTCCCAATAGCTTTCCCATTTCCTTCTCTTTTTATTCTTAAGTTGTAAACTTAAATCTAACCGATGGTAATCCTCTGCCTTATAGCTGTTTTTCGACCCGAAATAATCCAGTGTATTGATATTTAACGGATCGGAAACAAGGTTGCCTATGTTGCCTTTAATTCCAAAAGAAAACGCAGTTGGGATTGTCAGGTAATTGCCGGATGCATATTTCCAGTTCATGCCCAATAACAATTTTTCTGTAAGCTGATAAGAAGCGGTAATGTTTACATCATGTCTTCTGTCTGAATTGGAGAAAAAAGGTTTTCCGTTATTGATCTCCTCAAACTGATTCGTAGTCCACGACAGCGTATATCCCACCCAGCCGGTAAGTTGACCAACATCTTTTCTTACCAGCACTTCTGTACCGTAAGAGAGGCCATTGCCAAATGTTATGTTGTTTTGCCAAGGAATATCTTTCGGTCCATCAGAAAAGGAAATAAAGGAAGCCCCTTCTTTATACGTCACGATATTCCGCATCCATTTCCGGTAGGATTCCACGGTTACTGAAAACTCTTTTTCAGCAAAATCTTTGCTTATTCCAATGGAGATCTGATCAGCCTGTGGCGGTATTACCTCCCCGGTTACAGGAATATATAAATCAGTGGATAACCCAAGGCCGGTATTCGAAAGCAGATGCAGAAACTGATTGGTCCGGGTATAGGCCAGCCTTACCAAACCGATTTCGGGCCATTGATAATGCACAGAAACTCTGGGTTCCGGAAAGATATAGGTTTTGCTATCGGTAAATAGCCCACTCATCCTCAGGCCAACGTTTGCTGAAAGATGGTCATTGAACCGGAATTTATCATCCATATACAGGCTTAATTCCTGATTGATGTAGTGTTCGTCGGTGATGTTGCTGTTATGACTGACTTTATCCTGGTGCGAAAAATACCTGGGTTCAAATTGATGAATGGTGAACTGGCTTCCGGCTGTCAGGGTATGACGATCAGATAAATAAAAATCCAGGTCTGTTTTAAAACTATAATCTTTCAGCTGAGATTTGTAGCTGATGTCTGAATGTGTCAGTGTATTATCATTCAGGTATTTATTCTCTTCAGAAATGCCATACCTGTACTGGCTATAATAAAATGTTGTGTTTGAAAAAAGCTTTGCATTAAACTGATGATTCCACCGTAAAGAGCTGGTTTTGTTTGACCAGTTCATCTTTCGGCTTATATCCCTGTTAGAGGAAATCCGCTGAACATATTCATCTTCTGAAAGGTTATCTTTACTGTAAAACAGGCTCAGGTATAATGAGTTCTTCGGATTGAAAACCCAGTTGCCTTTGGCATTGATATCATAAAAACTGAATCCTTGTTTGAGATTTTCCGGTTCAAACGGCTTCATCAGTAAATCAATATACGAACGGCGTGCTGCCAGTAGAAATGACCCTTTTCCCTTTTTAAGAGGCCCTTCGATAAGGATTCGGGAGGAAGTTAAACCAATTCCGCCTTCTGTTTTCATTTTTTCCTTATTCCCTTCCCGCATTTGCATAGATAATACCGAAGATAATCTTCCTCCATATCTGGCCGGGATAAAATCTTTCCAAAAGGTTACATTTTTGATCGCATCGACATTAAATGCAGAGAATAACCCGAACACATGATTTGCATTATATACAGGAGCGTCATCTAACAGTATAAGGTTCTGGTCCATACCGCCTCCTCTCACATAAAACGAGGCAAAACCTTCCATACCCATTTTGACGCCTGGTATATGATGGAGTGTTTTAATGATATCTTTTTCTCCCAGAAAGGCAGGTCCATTGGTAATTCTATCCAGTGGAATATGAAAGGCCTCGGGGCTTTGCAGAGATTTTTCTTTAAAAACCAGTCCTTCCAGCTGAAATGAAACAGGATCTAAATCCACATTGATGGTAGCGTTGATGGCCTGACTTATTTCAATTTCCTGCGGGGAATAACCCATTGAAGCATATCGGATTCTGAAAGGAGGGGCTAGCCTGGTTGAGATGGAATAAAATCCATATTCATTGGAAACAGTGCCGATCTGGGAATCGTTTACGACAATCGTGGCACCAGGTACTGATTCTTTGCTGCTTCTTTCTTTTATATAACCGCTAATTGTAAAAAGCTGAGCATGAGCAGTATGATAGGTAAAAAGTGCAAGTATAATAATCCTGATCAACACGCCGTACCTGAGTTAGTTTGTGGCAGAAAACGAAAGTTCAATATTCAGGTTTGCTTCATTTTCTTCCTGCCGGGCTGTCAGCATATCTCCTGTAACGGTAAATGCCCATTTGCCGGTAAATAATGGCCGTAATTTTTTGAGAAAATCGATCTGTTGCGGATCGGAATTTATATTGTCACTAAAATCCACCTGGTAGATCTTCTTTTCAAAATCGTATCGGTAAATGATTATAAACTCCTGGTCATTGATGACAAATTGCCCTGCACACCATTTATTAATGGCTCCTTTATCTTCGTATTCACAATTATTTAACCTTATTCTGCCGGCATTAAAACTGTCAATGTGCAAAGAGTCCGGAATATCTCCGTCCACTTGCAGGGATTGTATTTCCCACCATTTGGCCTGAAGTTTTTTAAACTCTGCATTTACTTCTTTTTCTACTTCACTTGAACGATCACAGGAAGAAATAAAGAAAACAGATAAGATAATGAA
>JBEBXQ010000213.1:0-3659 GCA_040391535.1 Telluribacter sp.
TTACCGGTGAAAGCTTTTCCCTACAAATTTCAGTACTTCCGGCAATGCAGTACGCCAGTATTCCCAGGTATGCCCGCCGTCTCTTACACGGAACTCGTGCGGAATTCCCTTGTCGATCATGGCGGCATGCAACGCCATATTTCCTTTGATCAGGAAATCATCGTCACCGCAATCAATGTAAAAGCGCACCTGTTTAAGTTTATCCACATCACCGGTCTGAATAATATTAAGAATGGAATTATTCTTCCAGTGAGCGTTCAGACGATCTTTTCCTTTTAAGCCTTTGCCAAATAAATCACTCATATAACCATTCCAGCGGCTTTCAGGCATATTCTCAACCTCTTCGTCGGTCCAGACAGCCCCGCTTAACGGGCATGCCGCAGCAAACATGTCAGGATGTTTTGTCGCGTATAATAATGTTCCGAAACCTCCCATCGATAAGCCTGCCACGGCACGGAATTCTTTTTTCGCACGGACCCGGTAATTAGCTTCAATATGCGGGATCAGTTCTTTGATAAAAAATTCTTCGAATCTGGTTTTTCCGTCATAACTGTCCAGGTACCAGCTCACCCCGGCATCCGGCATGATAATCACCATCGGAGACGTTTCTCCGGTGCTAATCGATTTATCAGCAATATACTGCACTTCACCGAACTGCGTCCAACCCGTTTCATCATCGGAATACCCGTGCAATAAATACAAAGCCGGATAGCTGCGATTGGTCTGCTCATAACCTGCAGGCAGATAAATACTGAATTCGACCTCTTTTCCCAAAGCCTTACTATTTACCTTCAGGCTTTCTTTAATCAGGCTCTGTTGTGCATTGACTACGATACAGGACAGTAGCAAAAAACAACCGGATAATATTCTTTTCATAAAAGCTGGTGTCTGTTAATTGAGTTATTTACTTAATCCAAAACAATATCAAACTGATCATACGCTTCAGTTCTCCATGCAAGATGGCGGGTTGAAGGAGAAATTGCAAAAAGCGGAGAGAACGTTTTTACTTTTACGGTTTTCCCATCGGGTAAAAATTCCAGAATCCGCAGCCATCCGTCGCCGCCGTTTCCATGCCAGCCACCACCCAGTGCCTGCGCGTTAAACATCATCTGATGTACTTTTTTGCCACCGGCATTCACATCTGTTCTGAAGCCAATATGGCCTGAAACATCATCAGGTTTGGCAATGTGGCCCGAAAATACCATTCTGATATTCCTGGAAGGCTTAACCAGTTTTTCAAAAATAGCCTTTCCGTAATTACTGTCTATCATAGGATAACCCTCTTTCTCGATATGCTCACTTTGGGCATTGATATAGGTGTGGGTGAGCAGAATCACAAAGTGGTCTTTGTATTTTTCCTGATTTACCACTTTCAGGGCCCAGTCAAGAATAGCATTGCGGGGGGCAAACTCCAGCACCAGATAGAGCATTTTCTGTCCGTGGGGCGAAACCAGCTCATAAGCGGCATTGGCCAGTGTCGGCATCCCCTCACTGTTAACCCCTACTTCACGCAGGAGTTTCTGGCTACGGAAGTTTTTATCGACAGGGAAATACTGGTCGTAAAAAGTATGGCGGCTTTCCGCGCTTTTCAAACCAAAATCGTGATTACCCGTAGCTGCAATATAAGGAACGCGTCCATCCAGGCGGCCAAAGGCTCTTGCGACTGACTCCCACTGTGACTTGCTGGGCTGATCACCATTACTGAAGCCCGGATTCGGCATATTGTTCTGTTCTACCAGATCGCCTGTACAAAGTACCATATCAATATTTAGCGGATCGATACTTTCCGCAATCCAGGAGGTCATCAGTTCAAATACCGGCTGGTTTCTGCCGAATTTCCCGTAAGTCTGCGGATCCGGTATCATCACCATGGACCAGGACTTATCATTCGTTAGTTTCGGAGGTGAATATGCTTCCTGTGCCTGTAATGAACTGTCCGTCAGGACAAAAAAAAGCACAAAAGATAACAAAGCGCACTTGAAGTTCATGGAATCAGTTGATTATGAGTATGATGATAAAAACAGAAATTGTAAAAAAAGAGATTATTCAACTCATTAACAATCAGGAAAAGCTTATTTAACCAAAAAATAAAACTGCGGGACGTTGCCCCTGCTGATGATCAATGAAACTTATCCAGATAATGCGGAACAGGTTCGAGAATCCCACCGCTTTTCTGATAATAATCATCATTCAATTCAAAAACCCCCTTTCTGGCACTTACCCAGGAAGCCCCGGCATAAGGATGCAATGCGGCCATTTTATCCCAGTTTTTGTAATACTGATGTCCGTTAGCTTCCTGCAAGCCCACCGTCATACCCGGAAAGGCCGGAAGCCTTGCCGCCACGTTTTTGTTCCATTCAATCAGGATCGGGTTCACGGTCAGGTCGGCACAGAAGCAGGGGATATTCTTTTCATAAGCCAGCTGCGTGATTTTCATCGTCATGCTCAGCGTTTTGGCAATGGCTTTGACAGCGATCGCCGTATAGCCCAGTTCAATCCGGTGCGCCGCGTCCTCTACCGTATGTGCACTTTCATCAGCCGCTACCCGCACCCCCAGATCTCCGACAAACTCTTCATTACTTTCGTCAAAAGGCTCTTCAATGACTGCAAGCTGCTCAAAAGCACCTATTTTCTTTGCATGGTCCAGAAAACGCAGCAAGGTTTCCTTTTTCTCATACCGGGCATTGGCGTCAAAGTAATACGGGATTTTGCCGTTTTCGGTATAAGGTGTTTCATAATGGCCGATCGACTTATGTACGGCCGTAAGGAATGCCATATCTTTTTCCAGCATCTCCTGTTGTGTGCCCGGCGAACCGGTTTTGAGTTTCATGATAAAATAGCCTTCATCAGCAGCTTCCTTGATCTTATCTACCGATGTCCCTACACTGAAAGACGGAATACTCGCCACTTTCTCATTACGGTTGGATAAGCCGGGCCTGTAGGCTTCCGGAATCATGTCGTCAAAACTTTTAATTCCCTTTTCTGCGGCATATAATAACCAGGCTGCATTATCCACGCAAACCAGTGAATTAAGGGCAAATGTCTTTCTGAGATCGGGGTTCCCTGTTATCTTTTTACCATATTCAAAAACTTCAGGAAGCAGATAATCCAGCAGCTGGACAGGATCATCGAACGACTCCCCTCTGATCATCTGCAAAGCCCTTTCACTCATGGCATACATCAGGGCATTTCCTGCACTTTCAGAATGTTCGGCAAATACTTTAGAATCTGACCATAACACACCCTGCGTTCCCAATCCGGTTTTTCTGATACCCGATTCACTCTCCAGCATCGCCACCGACTGCCATGCTTCGGTAATGGCGCTGCCTTTGAAACGGTAAGGAGTAAGTGGTTCGCGTTCAAAATCTGAACTGACATTTTTTATTTTTATTGAACCTGATATGGCTGATTTGATACCTTCTTCAGATGCAGGTTTCTGCTGACAGGCAAAGCCCAGCCCTGACAAACCTCCTATTCCCAATAATCCGGAAAATTTTACAAAATCTCTTCGGTTCAGATGTTCCATTTAACTGTTAATAATGCTGATAAATTAAAGATAATCCCCTTTTCAGAAAGAAAACGGTTACCCTTCCAACAAAGGAAAGACAGCAGTAAATATACCCAATGAAATCACAGGGGGAAACTTATGGAGCATATAT
>JBEBXQ010000214.1:0-3589 GCA_040391535.1 Telluribacter sp.
GTTTTTCGGTATACAGTCGGGCTTACACCAAAGAACTTTTTGAAGCTCTTGTAAAAATGACTTTCGTCTACATAACCAAACTGATAGGCTATTTCCGAAAACGACATTTCACTTTCCTTTACCATCTTACCGATTAACGCTAGGCGGCATTGGTTAATATACTGCTTGACAGACTGCTGCGTCTCTTTTCGGAAATACAATCCCAGTTGATTAGTGCTTACGTTAAATTTATTGGCAATGAACCGCAAATTAAGCATTTCCGGATCTTTTAAGTGCTTGTGGATATGGTTAAGGATATGCGAAATACTTTGTTTTGTAGCCGGTCTGTTTTTGTCTTTCGGAAAATAACTCAGATTACGCTCAATGATACTGATCAGACAAAGCAATTGATAATAGCACAGATTTTCATTTTTATAAGGCTCCTGACTGAGCGTGCTAAGTAATTGAAGTAATTCCATAACAAGCATTTCGTCTTTTTCCGTAAAACTTACCTTAAAGTTTAGCGGGGATTTAGCCTTCGTGAGCGCAACGGCTTTTCCTCCTGAATAATGAACCAGCTCCTTTAATACTAACCGTGTCGCTTCAGTAAACCGGACAAGGAATACTTCCGTTGGCTTCTCAATCACATAGGCGTGCTTCTCATAAGGTTTCACCAGCAAAAAATCACCTTTTTTAAACGGCGTACTGAACTGATTGTTGATGTGACTCCCCTCCCCTGACCGTATAAAAATAAACTCATGAAAATCATGGCTCATCAGCATAGAAGCATGGGCCTCCAGTTTTTCATGAAGAATGGAAACGGGGTCGGATAACCTGTCTTTTACAGCCATTTTATGGTGAAGTGTGTAAAAATACCAATAATTGATGCAAATTTACATAATTGCCGGTTTAATATTGATCAACTTTGCTTTATAAAAAACGGTAGATGTTATGTCTGAAAATAAAAATAGTGAGCGGCCGAAGTTAATGCGGGCCGTTTTGACAGTAAAAGAGAAAATATTCCTGACGCCCCATTATATCCGTGTGATTCTGGAGGGCGATGAAGTTGCCGTTTTTTCGGCCGCCCGCATAGGTGACAATAATAAAATTATTATTCCCGGAGAAAATATACCTTTCACCCTTCCTGATTTAGAACAGGTTCGTAACCTGGCCAAAGGTGACGGACCACGTCCGCTGATCCGGACCTACACCATGCGGGATATTGACCTGGAAAATAAATTGATGACGATTGATTTTGTAGCACACGGAGAAGACGGCCCTGCTTCCGGATGGGCAATCCATGCCGAAGCAGGTGATCAGCTTGGTGTTTTAATGAAAGTAAAGGAAAAAGCCTTGTTTTTACCGGCTGACTGGTATTTACTGGCAGGTGACCATACAGCATTACCGGTGATCAGTGTTATCCTGGAATCTTTACCGGATAATGCCAAAGGCAAAGCGATACTGGAAGTGTACAGTGCTGACGATATACTGGAATTAAAAAAGCCGGAAAATGTAGAGATCATCTGGGAGTTTAACGATCACCCCGGCGAAACCTCTGCGCTGACAGATCACTTCAAAAACCTTGTCCTGCCCGACACTGGCAGCAAATTCATTTTTGCAGCGGCAGAATCTGTTGCCATTAATGAAATACAGCATATTTTAAGAAATTCTGAGCATTTACAAAGGCAGGAATGGCAGGCTTATTCATATTGGAAGTATGGACAACCGGAAGACGCTTCATCTGAAAGCAAAAGCAATACGCCTGATCATCACTGACCGCGAATGTAATCCGGAATTATGCATAGGGAAATTCAGGGCTGCTGAGCAGAACAATGTTACTCCGGCAAAAATTACGGGAGCCTTCCATGCCCGGCTGGTCGACAACAGATTGTATGAAATACAACCAGCTTCTACCTGTAAAGATTTCAGTGTTTTGGCAGCAACCGGAAAGTCCTTAATGTTTGCTGGTTTGCTGACTGAACTCCCTTAAATTTGTACAGGTCATCAATCCAACCTTAAAACAGGCTTGCAGGCCATGATGACAGCTGCTGCAGCCTGGCTTGATTAGTCTGTAATTAAGATGGATAAACTGCATACTCTTTATTATTTACTTGACCTTGCGGGTACTTTTGCATTTGCCATAAGCGGGGCAACAGCTGCACGGCAACGGGGTCTGGACCTGTTCGGAATCTGTGCTATTGCATTTACAGTAGCCTGTGGCGGAGGAATTATCCGGGATATCTGTATCGGCGCCATCCCTCCCACAGGACTTAGCAACTGGCGGTACTTAGTCACCGCAATGATTGCCGCAGGGATGACTATAGGATTATATCCGTTTGTACGGAGACTTAACCACCCGGTATTGTTTTTCGATGCGCTGGGGTTATCATTATTTGCAGTCACCGGAGCACAAAAGAGCCTCGCCTACGGCCATAATGCAGAAGTGGCAGTTCTTTTGGGAATTACGACAGCAGTAGGTGGCGGTGTGCTCCGTGATATTTTACTCAACCGTATCCCGCTGATTCTGGAAAAGGAGATTTACGCATCGGCCGCACTTCTGGGAGCACTCATTGTCGTTTCAGGACATTATTTCAACTGGTTTTCAAGTGATTGGATTTCCATTATCGCATTAATTACCTGCTTCGGACTACGCCTGCTGGCGTTACGCTATCACTGGAACCTGCCGGTTTATTCAAATAATAAAACAGAACGGGATTTATAATAACCACAGAAAATGCAATATGCTATTCAGCATTATTCGTCTATAACTCCAATAATCATGCGATTACATTGCCAAAGACCGGGTGATCATCGCAAATATTAAAAAATAACATTTTGATGCAATGCTTAACAGATCGTTATCAGTAACTTTAACAGGTAATATGTTGTTTAACCAATGTGGATCCGGTGGTTGATATTTACAGCTAAACGTTAACAAATAAGGGAAGCTTACAAGACGCATATCCTTTGTTTCACTTCAATGAAGGATTGCATTATTCATAAGGCGTACCCGGCAATTTAAGAAATCGGACAGCAATTCATATACAATTAACCTGATCATGGAAATATACAAAATACCACCCCGGACACGTATCGGACACGTTCACCTCAAAGTGGCCGACCTTGATCGTTCCCTTGAGTTTTATCATGGCCTTTTGGGCTTTGAGATAACGACCATGTACGGTAGCCAGGCTGCCTTTGTTTCTGCGGGCGGGTATCACCATCATATCGGTCTCAACACCTGGCATAGTAAAGATGCACCACCCGCATCCAGAGAAGGTGTGGGATTATACCATACCGCTATTGTATATCCTGAAAGAAAGGACCTGGCGGCTATACTTGACCGGCTTCGCCAGGCCCGCTACCCGCTGACCGGGGCATCTGATCATGGTGTGTCAGAGGCTTTATATCTGAACGATCCGGACGGTAATGGTGTGGAATTATACTGGGACCGGCCCCGGGAACAATGGCCGCATCATGAGGATGGGTCTCTGGAAATGTACACCCGTCCGCTGGATTTGAATGGTCTGTTGAGTGAACTCCGTAATCTGTAAACGGGATCAACACTGCAATCGTTTATTTTGTCTGAAATGAAAGCCGGACTTTAAAT
>JBEBXQ010000215.1:0-3582 GCA_040391535.1 Telluribacter sp.
GTTTCAAAGTTTAAGTCAGTCCGGGAAAGTAAAGAAAGCAGCTCAACCTATCCGGTATGTAGCGCAGAGAGCAGCGAA
This sequence comes from Telluribacter sp., assembly GCA_040391535.1. Classification (GTDB taxonomy): domain Bacteria; phylum Bacteroidota; class Bacteroidia; order Cytophagales; family Spirosomataceae; genus JBEBXQ01. The sequence continues at coordinate 79 of JBEBXQ010000215.1, forward strand.
ATTAGGTTGTAAAGTTGGTTTGTACAATCATGGAGGATGGTTCGGGGAACCTGAAAATCAACTTGAAATTATTGAGTATCTGCATCTCGGTAATATAGGTATAGTCTATAACTTTCACCATGCCAGAGAACATTATCAGCGTTTTGAAGCATTTTATCCGAAAATAGTACCGCATCTTCTGAGCCTGAATATAGCAGGATTAAAAGCAGGTGAAACACAACAGTTTTACAGAACCGGCGAAGGGAATGTTGAAACTGAAATGATTCGCATAGTAGCCGGAAGCACTTATAAAGGACCTGTGGGTATTATCAATCATGATATGGAAGAAGATGCTGCCGTTGGCCTCAGAAAAGAAATGGAGGGGTTGAAAACAATATTGAAGGAAATCGGAGAACAAAACGCGGTTAGATCATATCGTTAAGAGATTTCCCTGATTCTGTCAGGGAAATCTCTTAACGGATTATTTTTTCACATCATCATCGCTGGCAGCAAATGCTTCGCTGATAAACAGGAACTGATATTTTAATGCATTTTCCCAGTAAGCTCCGTTATGCCCGCCGGGCCGAACGATATAATCATGCTGGATATGTCTGTAAAGCATTTCTTTATGAAGGTTTTCATTCACCTGGTAGAAGAAGTCCTCGGTACCACAATCAATGATGAGCTTCAGTGACTGAGGCCGTACGAGGTGCAACAGGTTAATGACCGTATGTTGCTCCCATACCTCTTTGTTCTCGTGATAAGACCCCAGACGTTTGGACATATGCCAGTTATCAGGAAACGGCCTGATGTCCACTCCACCACTCATACTGCCCGCCACACTGAACAGATCCTGGTGGCGGAATGAGAGGTACAACGCACCATGTCCACCCATACTCAGCCCGGTAACAGCTCTGCCTTTCCGGTCTTTAATGGTTTTATATTTCTGATCAATAAATGGTATCAGCTCTTTTGTAATGTAGGTTTCGTATTGAAAATCTTTGTCCGCAGGACTATCCCAATACCAGCTGCTGTATGCCGGATCTACACAGACAATCATGGTATTGTACTGATCAGCATAGCGGTCAAACGATTTATAATTCTTTACCCACGAAGCATGATCACCACTATAACCGGTGAGCATATATACAACAGGCAATGCTGTGGCTTGCTCATACCGGTCAGGTCGGATGACAACTGCTTTAATGGTCTTTTTCATAACATGACTGGGCGTGTCTACGGTATCAACAATGGCGGCCTGCGTGCTGGTTAATGAAACAGCGTTGAGAAGAAATGCCACAAGGCAATGAATGATGATTCTCATAAAATGATTAGATTGAACTGCAGTAGAATTTGAAATTAAAATATAACAAAACAAGTTGATGCGTGAATGTTAAAGCTGAGCTATTAGTTTTACAACTCAATTTAACTATCCGGAATGCAAAATAAAGGAATACTGCAGATAAATAGTGTAACCCGGAAAATCAGCAAACGTCAGGCAGAGTTCAACCGGCTTACCCAAAGAATAGAGGAGTTGAATGAATTGTTAATGAGGTTGAAAGAAGGGTATGATGTATTGCGTCTGCGTGTTATCAATGAGGTTTATCCATTACAAAAGCGGATGGTAGCTGACCGGATTGCGATTGTGAAAAAGATTGATCAGATTTATAATAGTGATATTTTTAAAAGCAGTGATCGTAAAAAACTGGATCATTTACTATCCGGTCTGTGCAGAGAACTCATCTTGAGAGAGGGGCTTACTGAGCTTATACCGCTTTTTAATAAGTACAGTAAGGTTGATTTGGAGGAAGTCCTGCAAAGCAGCTCTGCCGGAAAAAATTACACTACTGCTGAAAATCCTGCCCGTGAACCACAGCAAAGCAAAGTTCAGCAGGATGAGTGGGAGGACGGTTATTATAGTTATAAAGAACATCCTCAGGGACAAAAATCGAAAAAGAAGCTGGAGAAAGAGGCGAAAAGACATCAGCATGAGAAGAAATTAACCAGGTCAGTCCGTTCGGTATATCTTGATCTGGTGAAAACGTTTCATCCCGATACAGAGCCGGACGAAATGGAAAGGGACAGAAAAACGGATATCATGCATCGGATCACCCAGGCCTATCGGGATAATGACTTAGTATGGTTGCTGAATCTTCAGATGGAATATAATCATATAGATCAGGCACATTCAGACCGGTTAGCTGATGAGCAGTTGCTATATTATAATAAGGTTTTAAAACAGCAACTGGAAGATTTGGAGCTCAAGAGGAAAGACCTGTTCAATGATCTGGCACAACTGGCAGATTTTCCGTCCGGCAAACCAGATTCATTCGATAAAGTACTGTTTCAATTTAATACGGAGCTAAAAAATCTGAAAGTAGCAGCCAGGAACATGCGCAATGAAGTCGCTTTATGGGGGGATCCCCATGCGGTGAGAGCGTTTTTAAAGACGTATCGTTTTGATAATTAATGAACTGTAAGTAAGTGATTAATGAGTATAATTGTTAATATAAACCATGATCTGATGATGAGAAAACTTGTAAGCTGTTTGTCTATTTTAATGTTACTTGGAGCAGGAACTTTACAAGCTCAAAAAGCTAAATCTGAAAGAGTAGGCATGCAAAAGAAGTATGTAGACGAAGTGGAAACGCTTGCAAAAAGACCGGCAGTGAAAAAAGCCTTTCAGATTATTTTGGATCTGGAGCCCGAAACCAGGGCGGAGCATATTCTGCTGACGGAGATTCCTGCTCCGCCTTTTAAGGAAGAAATCAGAGGGATCAGATTTGCCGAAATGATCAAAGCCATCGGAGTGGATTCGGTATGGACGGACGGAGTGGGAAATATAATTGCTTTGCGTAAGGGAAAAACCAGAAAAAGAACAATAGTACTTGATGCTCATCTTGATACCGTCTTTCCGGAAGGAACGGATGTAACCGTAAAGTACGACGGTGATACCCTTAAAGCGCCCGGAATTGGTGATGATACACGCGGACTGGCCGTAGTGCTGGCTGTTTTAAAATCAATGAACAAGGCTGAAATTCAGACGCACGACGATGTGATGATCATTGCCACTGTAGGCGAGGAAGGATTGGGAGATTTGAGAGGAGTGAAGCATCTGTACGGAGACAATGGTATTAAAATTGACATACATATAGCAGTAGACGGCGGGGGAATAGGCAGGATCGTCAACGGAGCAGTAGGCTCATTACGTTATCGTGTTACGTTTAAAGGGCCGGGCGGCCACTCTTATGGTGCTTTCGGATTAGCTAATCCGCATAATGCACTTGGCCGGGCGATGCATTATTTTGCCGTATCAGCAGATGAATTTACCAGGAAGGGAATTAAAACTACTTATAATGTAGGGGTCATCGGAGGCGGAACTTCTGTGAACTCCATTCCCTTCGAATCGTGGATGGAAGTAGATATGCGATCAGAAGATCCTGAGCGATTGAAAGGAATGAATGACCTGCTGCATAGTGCTGTGCAAAAAGCCCTGAAGGAAGAGAATCAGATGAAAAGAATGGG
>JBEBXQ010000216.1:0-3510 GCA_040391535.1 Telluribacter sp.
TATGATGACCGCCGGTCCTCAGGCCGCAGAGATTATCAGGAAAACAACAACAGAAGTACGGACCGCAGAAATAATAACCGCGATTATAATTATTCCTACGATAACCGTGGAAGAGATGACAGCAGGTCCGGCAGGAATGAAAGCCGGTATAATGAAAGGGAATCCGGTGTTAAAGATGATGCCATCCGTCTTGAGGCTATAGTAGGGTATGAATTGGATAATCTGGATGAAAGAATCAATAAGTTCAGACTGATCGAAACGGAAGGTAAAAGGAGAAAACGCAAACTTGCCAAAAAAGAAATTGCTATTCTTGAGGAGCACAGAGGTGAGTTATTCAAACTTTACAGGCGGGTGAATACGGTCAATGCCAGCAACTACACATTGGTAAAAAGTGAAGTAGACGCAAGACTTGCTTTAATCCGGGATTATATACCTAACCCGGAAATATATCTGAAATAAGAAATCGCAATTCATAATAAAAGCGCCGGGATGATTCTTTATCATCCCGGCGCTTTTATTATGAGATGACAATGGAGTGCCGGAAGGGCGTAAATCCCGTCAGGTATACACTGGGAGAGCCGGTATGTGGCAAGGCACCTCTCAGAGCGGTATTGATATGCTTCCCGATACCAGGCCCGAACTGAATGGTCGTATCGTTAATGGTATAACTCCCCTTACCCTCTCTGAGTACCCAGCTGTCTTTTACGTCCGGAACTTCCTGCACACCTTTCAGAGTCCCTCCTGCTCTGAAGATAAGCTCAAGTGCAAGCGGTACTCTTTCCGTGCCTTCAGTTATTACCTCAATTTCCATCCCCTCCTCTTTTTTTCTTAAAAACAGGGTAGTTGTTAAGGTCTGTATTTCTGTTTGCGGTCGCTGTTGCCGCGGCATTTTATCCCAATCACCGTCTCCCGGCAATAACTCCGGAGGCAACGGCTGATAATAAGGCCCTTTGAGTGTCTGGGTGAGTTTCCATTCCTGTACGCCTGTCTGCTCAATATGTTCTGCCTTGAACTGGCCTTTCCCAAAGAATGACGAAGCCAGCCTTACTCCCTGCAGTACATTATCGTTTTTCATGAAAGTCATCCAGGTAGGATTGTCTTTTATAATGGAGCAATCCCAGTTTTTCTCGCGTATTCTGACAAGTCCTGAATAAGGAAATGCTTTGACATACCGCACCGGTAATTCTCCGGACTCAGGCAGCGGCTGCCATATTTCCTGATCTGCCAGGTAATAATCGAGCTGATTACGGATTTTATCTCCTGCCGTTTGTTCAATTAACCGGCACATCGCCGCATAGTGCGGATTCCTGTCCCGGATGGCCAGCAATCTGTATGCATAGTAGTAATTTTCCATTGTGCCGATGATTGCTTTGTCCTGCCGGCCTGATGCGTCAGTTACCACTTCACCGTTGGGATGGACGTAATACTGTGTCATATCCAGGTTACGACGTACGTAATCCAGCAATTCGGGCTTGTTAGCCCCTTTTGCAATCAGTATTAAAACCCGGTTTGAAAGGGAAGAATAGATAAATGTACTTTTTTCATTATACTGTCCGTCGGGGTCCATATCAATTTTTTCAAACAACCACTCGTCAATCCTTTTGAGATAAGACGGATGTTGCCATAAGGTATAAAGCTGAGCCAGTGCAGCACAAACTACCCAGCGATGGTTGGGTGTATGAATACCACGGGTAGACAGCGCTTCTCCGGCCCTTACTAAAAATTGCTTCAGATGTTCCAGCAATACTTCGATTCCGGTTATTCTGGATTGCTCAAGCTGTTTATAGGAGAAAACCAGCCTTTTGACAAGAAATGCTGTATCTGGTGTTGAATGAAAATTAGTCGACAACAGGTCAATAGTGCCGTCGTCGTGCTGTAATTTATTGAGACATCCCGCAGCCTGCTTCATATTTTCAAGTAAAGCAGCCGATTGGAAATATTGAGAATGTGAGGAGGTAAGACCAACAGAAGCCCACATAATAAAGCCACTGGTACTGTGTGGGTTTACCATTTCCTGTGTATCAGTAAGTCCACCCGAAAAGGGGTGATCTTTGTCCTTTATCTGGTATCCCAGTAGTCGATCTATTGATGCGTCATTTTCTTTGATCATTCTGACCAGCCAGTCCGGCATGGTGACAGCAGCGGAGGGGAAAAAATCACTATTCAGAGATGAGGCGGTAAACGGTAAGAGCGAAACTGCTCCTGTACTGAGTTTAATAAAATTTCTTCTTTTCATGAATCTGGGAGACTTCGATAAGCCTTCTTATTTAATAAAAAGGACATTACAGCAATTGCTGTAATGTCCGGTATAAAAATACTTCACTATACAGTTTGCGGGTCAGGATGGTTCCATCCGGTCCGGTAAGGCCTCTGGAGTAATTTTGTAGCCTCAGGATCATTGGTAATAATTCTTTTGGCAGGATCATAGATGACAGAACGCCCTGTTTCGACGGCAATATTAGCCAGAATACACGATGCCGTCGAAATATGCCCTTCCAGAATATCGGCAACAGGCTTTGTATTATTCTCTATAGCTTTTATAAAATCAATCATGTGAAGCCTGGTAGCTGGTGCGGCATTGAGCTCTATACGGTCTTCCTTCAGATCTTCAGGGTATTTCTCTTTTTCATAAATTACATCCTTATGGATTTTATCACCTTTTCCCTGCGGAATAAAATCATAAGCCATTGTACTGCCCCATAGGGTGCCTTTATCACCATATAAGGTAAAAGACCATGGGTAATCCGGATTAGCCGGAGTACCCCATGTACGATGTTGCCAGACACAATTCAGGTCTTTGTATTCAAAAACGGCGGTCTGGGTATCATAAATAGTAGACTTTCCTTCTTTCTGTACATAAATACCACCGGTAGAAGAAATTTTATCAGGCCAGTCGAGCTTCAGCATCCAGCGTACCGTGTCAAACATATGGATACACATATCGCCGATAATGCCATTTCCATATTCCATAAAAGTACGCCACCAGCGTGTATGCGGAATGCCATCATAAGGCCGCAGCGGCGCCGGTCCCGTCCATAGGTCATAATCCAGAAAATCAGGAACGGCTTCAACCGGAGGGTTTCCATTGGCCCGCATGTGGTAATAGCAGCACATGTCCACGTGCGAAATTTTCCCCAGCATTCCGGTGTCAATGATATTCTTCTTTGCCTCAATCAGGTGCGGGGTGCTTTTCCTTTGCGTGCCTACCTGCACCACTTTGTTATATTTCCGGGCAGCTGCTACCATGGCTTCTCCTTCCATTACATCCACACTGATCGGCTTTTGTACATACACATGTGCACCTGCTTTGACAGAGTCAATAGCCTGCAGGGCATGCCAGTGATCCGGGCTGCCGATCAGGACAATATCAAGCTGGTTTTCCTTCAGCATCTGCCTGTAGTCGTTATAAAGTTTAGGTACTTTGTGCGATGATTGCCTCTGGCTTACCAGGTCTCCTGCTGCTTTCAGCATATTTTTATCGACGTCGGCCATGGCAACTACTTCTACAGG
>JBEBXQ010000217.1:0-3419 GCA_040391535.1 Telluribacter sp.
TATTTTCTTCTTCAGAATATATTATTTAAACCTGTCCTGCGTTTTTCTGGTTTATTCAATATCCATGGAATATGCTTATATTTACTTAAGCTTTCCGTTATTTATCCGCTCTCCCGATTTTAACACACAGGTCTGAGACCTTACTTGCACTGCTCTCTCTGTGCAATGATTAAATCACTCTCTTCATCTTAACAGGATTTTGTGCACTCATCCAATCTGATTGAACATGAAAAGAGTCAAGTTACTACTGGTTATAGCATTGCTGATAAGTTTTTATATCACTGAAAGTAATGCACAGGGCATCTCCCGGTTTTGGGGAATGTCGTCTAAAGGCGGGTCCCATGATCTGGGAGTTATATTCAGTCTGGATGCAGAAAGCGGTGTTTTAAAAAACCGGTTCAGCTTCGCCACACTTATTCCGGGTGCTAATCCCACAGGAGAACTTCTTGAGACAGACGGAAAACTATACGGTACTGTATCAGCAGGAGGCAAGGAAGATAAAGGACTTATTTTCAGTTGGGATCCCGTCTCCGGTGATTATGAAGTACTACTGGATTTTGCCGATGTAAACGCCAAACGTCCGACGGGCTATCTGGCAGCAGAGGGAACAACATTATATGGTATGACGCATGAGGGCGGAGTAAACGGAGGCGGAATACTCTTTAGCTGGAATCCGGAAGAAGGCTTCGTCAAACTGCACGATTTTGCAATGGAAAGCGGCTGGCTTCCTAATGGAGGCATTGTTTTTCATCATAACAAGCTATACGGTCTGACTTCGGAAGGTGGCCCTGGAAATGAAGATACCGGGGTTATTTTTGAATATGACCTTACTTCAGCTACTTATTCAGTAAAACAGGGACTGACGAATGCAACCGGAAGGTCTCCGATGGGTGGCCTTACTTTTTACAATAACCGGTTTTACGGGTTAACCTCTTACGGAGGTGATCACGGGTCAGGCAGCTTGTTTGAATGGGCTCCCGCAGAAGATAATCCATTTACCGTACTCTTCCACTTTGATCCGGCAGAGACAGGTACTCATCCGCAGGGATCGCTGGTGGTGCGAAACAACGAGCTTTACGGAACAACACAGGCAGGTGGTGATAATAATGAAGGTACAATCTTCAGATTTAAACCTGACGGAGCTGTGTTTACTCATTTGTTTGACTTTACCGGAGTTACAGGGTCCTACCCTATCGGTAACCTTTACTTCTCTGATGAAAAATTTTACGGAGTTACATCCGCAGGCGGCGATCATGAACTTGGTGTTGTTTTCGAAATAGATACTGACGGTAACTACCAGGTCCTCTATCACTTAACCACGCAGAACGGGGCTTCTCCCAAAGGAGGTTTTACGATGGTCAATAAGGTGCTTTATGGCCTTACCTTTCGTGGTGGCGCGAACGATAGGGGTACAATTTTCTCTTGGAACCCTGCTACGGAAACCTATCAGAAGAAGCTGGATTTTTCACTGAATAACGGTGCGGAACCGATGGGAAACCTTATCAGCTATAACGGAAAACTCTACGGAATGACGTCAATGGGTGGAGCTGAAAACGGAGGTATCCTGTTTGAATTCGATCCGGCTGACGGCACCTTCACGCGGCATCTGGATTTTATTGCAGAAAAGGGTTTCAGACCGATGGGAAGTCTCACACTTGTTGATGGAATATTTTACGGAATGACCAATCAGGGAGGTGAAAATAATGATGGTGTTATTTTTGAATGGAACCCGGCAATGCCCGGTACTTATACCAAAAAAGCAGACCTGAACAATGAGACGGGGAATTATTCCAAAAACAGTCTCGTGCTGGCCGATGGCAAACTATATGGAATGACCTATGCGGGCGGACAATATAATAAAGGTGTTATTTTTGAATGGTTGCCGGGTGGAGATGAAACCGATTTCCGTCTGATTTACTCGTTTCCGTCGGGCTCAGGGGAAATCAATCCTAAAGGGAATACACCTTTAGGTGAATTTACACTGCTCGGCGACTACCTTTATGGCATGACCAGTGCAGGGGGCGATTTTATGGGTGGCACTATTTTCAGATGGAAGCCCGGCGATGCTGAGCCGGAGTTTCTGTATAGCTTTTCCAATACCACCTCAGGGGCTGAACCATTGGGTAATCTGACAGAAAAAGAGGGGATGCTGTACGGGATAACCAGTAAAGGCGGGGTTAATCATTCCGGTACTCTTTTTTCATTCAACCCGGTAAATTCTGATTTTCAGAAGATAGTTGATTTCGGAGAGAATACCGGTAATGCCCCCCAGGGCAGCCTGATTCTGAATAACAATAAATTTTACGGAATGACCTATGCAGGAGGTACAGATGTTGGCGGGACAGTGTTTGAATGGGATCCGGGAAAACAGGAAGATCCTGATAAAGGGATAAGCATCATTACTGACCTCGCTCCGGAAGCCCGTTATCCCATAGGAGATCTGACTGTTATACCGGCACCGGTCGCCCCCGGGACACAGGGGAGCTGTATTGAGCTGGAAGAGATCATTATTGATGAAAACAATAACACTTCATGGGTACCTGTCAAAGATGAAAACGGCAATGCTGTTGCTGAAATTAATGCCAACGGGAATAACCTTGGGGCTGTTCAGGTATCGTTTTATGTACATGATGAAGACGCCGTCCGGGAAGATGGTACGCATAAGCTATACCTTAACCGGAACATCACCATTACCCCCGAAAATCCAACCCTGGCTGAGGGCACGCAGGTCGGTCTCAGACTGTATATACTGAAGAGTGAATTTGACGCGCTCGCAGAAGCCGTCAACAGCGATGATGAACCGTCGGGCATCACCGAAATTGCAGATCTCGCATTATTTAAAAGCAGTGCCAATACCTGTGCAGAAACCTTATCAGGACAAGCTGAAAAAATCATGTCCGACGCTGTAAAATGGGAGGATGATTATGTAATTACGGCCAGCATAGCAGGGTTTTCAACTTTTTATTTTGCCAGTAATACAGAAAGTACATTGCCGGTGAATCTGGTTAATTTTACAGCCAAAGCACTGGAGAACAGGATATATCTGGAATGGAAAACAACCGATGAAGTAAATTTTTCCCATTTTGAACTGGAAAGGAGTCTGGACGGCCGGAATTTCAAATCGATCCTCACCGTGCCGTCTCATCATCAGGGCTATTATACTGCCATGGATGAGGAAACACTGTGGGCAGACTACGCCTATTACCGGTTGAAAATGATCGACAGAGATCATTCTTACCATCACTCCAGCATCATTTCAGTGGAACTTCCGTCCAGGCAGTACCTGACCATTTATCCCAATCCGGTAATATCTGAGCTCGTATTGAAGCCAAATAACGCGGCACCCAGGCCTTCGCACTGGGAAATCATTACTGCCGACGGTATGGCTATTCACACCGGTCAGTGGAATGATGTACAGG
>JBEBXQ010000218.1:0-3417 GCA_040391535.1 Telluribacter sp.
TCATTTCATCAAAACAGATAGAAATCGTTTGTAATACTAATAGGGTTATTCCTGTCGGGTATCAGGAAAAAATAATCTGATAACGCTGACCTTTACCATCAGGCCCCACCGGAACCATGAATACGTCCATTATCATTTGCTGTGAAAAACCGAGTCTGTAAATACCTTGTCTCAGTAACGGAAATTCCGTACCAATACTGATCATGATATGAAACGGCTTCCTTTCCGAAGGTGAATAGGTATCATTTTCCACAATTTCGGTTAACTCTGCCTGCACTAAAGCATCAGAAAATACAATCTGCAACTGCTGGTTCAGATAAGGGGTGAAATGCTCACTTGTTATTTTACTCAGGTCTGTCAATTCCATTGCATCAGATGATAAACTCCGTTTGTTTCACTAATCATTCTAAATCCCAGACGGGTATATAAATTTTTGGCAGGATTAAATACTTCCACGTGAATACTAAGTGGTTTTCCCAATTCCCTGGCCGTTTTCTGAAGATCCTGCAATAAATTCCCCCCGATACCTTGTCCTCTGTATTGCGGCAAAATTGAAATATCCACAATCCTTACTCCTCTTCCCTGAAAGTTACTATGGACATATAGCCTTCCAATGGGCTTTCTGTTTTTTTCTATGACCCAGAAATCAGCTCCTCCATAGTTTTGCTGATAATACTGATGCTGAGCCATGAACTGCTGGGCAATAAATGATTGCTTCATTTCTTCAGTCCAGTCAGCCAGCCGGTCCATTTCCTGAGTACGGGTCGATCCGTAAATGGCCAGTAACACAGACATATCAGCATCTGTAATGGCCCTTAAGGTGATTTCTTTATCAGAAGGTATCAACAGAAACATCTGAAATTGATTATGTCCGTGGTGGAAAAACGCCTTGTAAAGCAATACAGAAATAGACCGTCAGATAAGGCATCATATTATTATGAGGCTGATCTCCTCCCATTGGTGACAATGATGAGGTATTTAGTTTTTTACCTCCGCCACTGGTACTGCTTGCATACCCGGGCCTGCCAGTAGCAGCTATCAGGGCTGCTTCCCCTGAGTTCAGGGTTGCTTCCTGATCAGAAGCCCTCATCAAATGGTTATGATTCGGAATTTCGGATTCCAGCAACGTAACCATCCCCGTTCCTCCGGTCTCACCCAGATCATGCAGTGATAAACCGGGCCCCTGTCCATCGTACATAGGCGCACGCCCCTGCAGATCAGGTAATGCAAAATTCGATTTTCCGTTACCGCCGTAAGTCGTCCCCAATAATGAAAACAAAGCTGTGTTCTGACTAAGAGGTAATAGCTGTCCGTCACACCAGGCCCATCCTCTGGGTGCAAAGTTGAAAGGGAACATCCGTATCTCGGCCACAAAAGGATCTGCCATATTCTGTTAAAATTTTAAAGTTGAATAAACGCTCTGTCACAAACTGAAATAAACCCAAAACCGGTCAGGTTGGACTTGGGAAAATACCAAAAAGTGAAATAATGAAGCTAACACATAAATAAGGCTGCATATTCGTATGGGGCTGGCTCCCGCCGGTACCGTCTATCGTACCGGCATTCATGTATGTCGGAGGTAAAGAAGGTAGCTTTTCAAATGATTTGCGGGTGGTTGACATTGCGATAAAGCTATTCGTCGGATTGGGTGTATTAGCGATTATCCCGCTTGTCAGCATCACATGGCGATGAGCGGGAATCTGCTGGTGCGTAAGAGTAATTTCTTCTGCCCCACCGGTTTCAGCCAGAATAAACCCGTTACCCTGATGCAGGGGTAACCGGCCACGCAGGTCCGGTAAAGCAAAAGTACTTTGTCCGTCTCCCCCGTAGGTGGTACCAATCAACTGAAATAAAGTTTCATTTTCAGAGATCGGGAGTAGCTGTCCTGCACAAAACATCCATCCGGCCGGGGCAAAGTTACCGGCAAACATTCTGATTTCGCCAACATAAGGTTGTGCCATATCGGTTATAATTTTTCAAACAGATTAGTTCGGACTTGGGAATATTCCCTGCAACGCAATACAAAAACTGATGGTCAGAAAAGGTTGCATATTCAAATGCGCCTGACTTCCTCCGTTATTATCTATCATCGTCTGCTCCGTTACCCGGGCTGAAACAAGCGAAGAATGATAGGCATTACCTGATACAGCGTTGGCTATAAAATTATTTACAGGCGAAGATGTATCAGTAAGACTCTGATGATCAGCCGCATTTACAGTATGCGTATGTTGTGGCAACTCCGCAATCGATAAGGTATGTGCCTGTTCTCCGCCTCTTTCTCCCAGTGTATGCCCGTTACCCACATGAATGGGAACCCGCCCTCTGAAATCAGGCAGAGCAAAATTAACACGTCCGTCTCCTCCAAAAGTGGTGCCTAATAATGAAAATAACCCCTGATTCTGGTTGATCGGAAGTAGCTGTCCGTTGGTTAAAGCCCAGCCTTTGGGAGGAAACACGAAACTCATCATCCGGATTTCCGATAAAAATGGTTCTGCCATACGATTGTGGAATATGATGATTAAACAGTTATATCTGACAACAAACGTGATGTTACCCTTCGGGTAGTCATAGTGATTTCCCGGTTTTCCAGGATCTGATATTCAATAGCAGTTTTTCCTTCATTTATCCTGACCTGGAATCTGATCTGCGCATTTCGGGTATAGAATACATCAGAAGGATAGCCTCTCTTATGTAGCGCAGGAAGCAGATAATTCATCAGTTCTCCCGTTGCTGTAAAAGGCTTCAGTTCCTGAATCAATCCTGCAAAAACCTCCAGGTGAAACCCTGAATAGGTTTTCATAAACTGCCATTTTCCCGTCATATCTTTACTAAAGAACAGCACTGCCCGATCCACTTCCTTTTTCCCGATCATAAGCTGATAGGGTATAAAAACCGTTCTGTCATGATCACAAAAAAATAATTCAGGGGAGCATACCGTGTAACCTGATTTTCGAAGAGAAGCACTTTGACCGGAAATCAACTGATCCAGAGAAGTATCTTCAAAGGCCAGCACCTGAGGATAAGAATAAGCATCGACAGCGTGTACAAAAAGATCAAAATACTCAGCACAGGATGACTTGTCCTTAAAAGTAGAAGCCGCGCGGGATTCTATAATACCTGCCAGCCCTAAAGCCGAACTGAGTACAAAGCTTCTTCTATTCATGAAATAACAGGTAGATATGGGGTTAATTTCTATTAATACTGAAAAGCTATAAAATATTACCATTTAAAGTAATAATATTTTCTACAACTTTAGCTCTTAACAGAGTAACTATATGGTGGTTTCTATATAGAAAAATCAATTCTCTTATCAAAGAAAGTACATTGATTTAATTTTTAAACATAATTTATTAAAATTATGTTTGATTATATTTAAACTAAATAATTTAGATAATATAAAATAATTTCTACTTACAT
>JBEBXQ010000219.1:0-3341 GCA_040391535.1 Telluribacter sp.
CCTCAGTTCAGAATTATTCATAACAATGACGGCACAGATGCCCTCAGTAATATGTGGTTTGATCTGGATAAACCATTGACAATATCCGATGTTGAAAATTATGTTGATATCGTTGCCGGCACGCAGGTAACTACCTTTATGATGTGTTCCGGAAGCGATTTTGTTTACTATGATTCAAAATACGCGCGGACTTTTTGTGATGATCTGAACGGAACAATACTCTGTAACAGTGATCCGGAGACTCTTAAAAGCTGGAAGCGGTATGATACCAATATTAAAAGATTGCGTGCGGAAGGCACTGATGTGATTGCCGCCTCTTTAAACCGGGCAAAGCAGAAGGGAATGGAAACCTTTGTGACTTTCCGGATGAATGACCTGCATTTTGCGGACACAACGGCATTTTGTGCACTGGTATATCCTGATTTCTGGATCAATAATCCGCAGTACTGGCTCGGAGACGTATCGCAGGGGTACCACAGTGCCAATGCTCTGGATTTTTCTCATAAGGAAGTACGCGAATACAAAAAGAATCTGATTACAGAACAGCTGGGAAAATATGATATGATTGATGGATTCGATCTGGACTTTATGCGGTTTGCTGTGTTTTTCAAAGGTGATGAAGGTGCGGAAAAAGCGCCGGTGATGACTCAGATGATGAAGGATATAAAAGCGAAAGTGGACTCGGCAGGGAAGGTCCGGGGGAAGAAAATTCTTTTATCTGTCAGAGTACCTATAACCTTGGAAGGCTGTATGCTGAAAGGACTGGATATTAAGGAATGGGTACGTTTAGGCTTAGTAGATTTTATTTCAATAGGTGCGCATTGGCCGGGGGAAACGGCAACACCTGTAGCTAAATTCAAAAAGGATCTGGGGAATAATAAAATTCCCGTATATGGTTCAATAGATCATGGAGGATATACACCCTATGAAGCCTATTCGCACGGCATGTTCAGGGGAATGGCATCCCATATTTTAGCGCAGGGCGATGGCATTCATCTGTTCAATTATTATTTCAGTGATTACAACCGGATTAATAAAGGAAAAATAGTCTTATCTGACAGTGGAACAGCCTGTCGTTATCCTGTGCCGGTATTACTCAATGAACTTGGTTCTGAAAAAACGTTAGTGAACCGCAATAAAATTTACTGTGCGTCGGATGGCACTACTCCTGCTTACCGGGTTTTACAGGTAGCCGATTTACCGCTGGGTTGCGGGAGAGGGAAACGAAGTGAAGCGGGGATTTTTATAGGGGAAGATGTCTCTGCCACAAAACCAGAAGAAATCATCCTGTTTGTGAGGACAGACAGAAAAGCCAACTTCCTTGTTGAAGTAAACGGTGTGCCGGTTAAAATTGCAAAGCCTGAATATCCTGCCCGGTTTGACAGGATGAAAGGCATGAAAGGTACAGATGAGATGTATGCTTTTGTGTTGCCGGCCAACAGCGTAAAGAAAGGGGATAATCAGGTAAGTATTATGGCCACATCAGGAGTGTTCCTGACGACCCGGCTGGAAATCGCGCTTAATTATGGTGATGTCAAAACGCACGGTTATTTCTGATAAAAGATCAGATTGTTAATTCACTCTTGAATGGATGATCAGGAATCCCGGATAAGACAAAGCCCTGAAATGTACTGTTTTCAGGGCTTTGTGCATATTGGGGTTTCGTTATGAAGATGAATGGATCAGCTTCAGACCGGTTACTTCAGGAAACTAATCACTTTTGAAATGTTTTCTTCCGGGTGACCACCGGCAGAGGGTATAATTTGCTGTGATTTCAGGGAATGCCGGTAATGTTTATTGATTTCTTCTGCGCCAAGTGCTCGTCCGTCTCCTGCAACCGGTCCTATTACCAGCGTTGACTGCGCTCTCTGAACTGCCAGCAATTGCGGTAAGTCGTAATGCTTCAGGCCGCCTGCAACAGACGACATCACATACTTTGGCCGGTACTCAAAACCCGTCACCAGCGACCGGAAGGACACCAGTGGTTCCAGAAATATTTTTCTTTCAAACATATCCGCATCAATCATGGAGGCCTGCAATGCGTCGGCACATAACGTACCGGTGGCAATCAGGGATATTTTTTGAGTTCCGGTAGCTTTGCTTTTTACAAAATCCACAAGAAGTCTGATCTCTTCCATTCGTCCGCTCACCAGGCTTTTGTTGGTCAGAATACCCAGGTACCAAAGGTTCAGCGGTGTTTCTTCAATCCGGGCGTCACCTCCCGGAAGGGCTGCGTCAGAAAGCTCACCTGTTCTGCTGAGATCCGGCAGGACCACTTCATAACCTTCCCTGGTCAGCCGGTCGGCCAGTCCGCCGGTTCCTGCGGCTTCCTTTTTACCTTTTTCATCAATCAATACCACGGTTCCTATAGCCTTTTCCCGGGGTTTCATCCAAAGTATCGGCAGATACGAACCGGCGGCAGCACTGATGAGGTATTTCTCAATATCATAGGTTTCTCTGTTGATTCTCCCGCAGAACATCTTTTCGGCACTTGGTTCCGGAGTCTGGTAACCTGATAACTCCAGGACAGCTTTTTGCAATACATCAAATGAGCTGACAGGTTTTTCAGGAATATCCCGGTTGGTGTTTTTCAGGTTAAGGCTGAATAAATTTTCGCCTTTAAGCGAACTATATACATTCCCTGTTTTCGTTGCATACAATTCTTCATCTGTAAACAGCTGTACGGTTTCGTCCTTAGGATTTCCGGGCAGATGGAGGTGTTTTTGAAAGAAGGCATAGGAGGCTTCTCTGTTTTTCAGGGTCGATGCATGGCCGGCATCATCTTCCACCATCTGTAGATTTTCAGATTTATTCATTGCTTTGTAGGCTGCCGAAGCTTCCTGAAAGACTTCACGCGCACCTTCAATACTGAAGATATCATTGGTGGTAGTGACCATGAGCGCAGGCCTGGGGGCTCTTACTTCGAGCAGGTCTGCCAGGTCAAAACCTTTTTCAATACCATGCATGAATAGCTGTTCTGCATCCTGAGGACCGTTTGAGCGTAGTAATTTGTCAAAAGAAGTGAGATAACATTCGGGTGCAACTGCTGCAATTCTCGGGTCAAACGCAGCTATATAAGCACTTTGAGTTCCGCCACCTGACCTGCCTGCGATGCCGATACGCTTAGCGTCAATCTCTTTCCTCGTCAGCAGATAATCAACAGCTCTGATGCCATCCCAGATAAAATAACTGGCAGGAGTGAACCCTGCTACAAACATTTGTGTGCCGGGATAAGAGTGTTCGTGTGTCGCACCGAATCTGTTTTTCCCGTCATCCTTAAAATACTGAATTCTTTCTCCCTGCCCGATAGGGTCAAATGCCAATACTGCAAATCCCTTTTT
>JBEBXQ010000220.1:0-3070 GCA_040391535.1 Telluribacter sp.
TGATCCTGTAATGTGCCCAATTCCTTTCTGACGATTACCGGATTGATATTGATACTTTCCGCAATCCAGTCCGAGCTCAGCCATTCGCCGGGGCTCTTGGCCAGGATCGTCAGGATATGTATGCTCGTTGCAAACCTTGTGTTGTTCATATGGAGGACAAAGATAGGGAGAATTTTTAATTGTAACAAATATTGTTACAATTAAAATGCAATACCATAATGTATACAGAGCAAAAACGCCTCAAAATTTCATAGTTCTGAGGCGTTTTTGCTTCCGGAGTCAGGGAAGTAAATGGTATCAATGATCAGGGGTTTGTATTTATTTTACTCTCTGTTACCTGATTGTACGGAAGCAATGATGCTATAAAACAGGAATAGCGGGTACCTGCTAATGCTTTATAGTGTGAGTGTCCCGTACACTGCTAAAAGTCAGGGCTACTATTTTCCAGCTGTTATTTTCTTTTTTAAAGACCTCGGTAACGGTGAACTCATTTCTGGCTTCATTACCCCGGACGACGGCTTCCAGTGTAATACGGCTCCAGATGATGGCGGTATCGTCAACCAGCTCTACAGCAACATCGTGTATATCAACTTTTTTATACCAGATGCTTCCGGTTTTTATAATTTCCAGCTCTTCATCCTTTCTCCAGGTTCCGCTCATATGAACAAATTTTGATTGATCATGAAAGAGCGGAGTCAGTTTATTTACATCCTTTTCAGCCATCCAAATCCATTTAGCCTTTGAGAGGTCGATCATTTCCTGCTCAGCCGGGGTGGGGTTCCTTTCCGGATCATTGGTTTTATTGGTTTGAGCCATTGCAGCATTACAATTCAGCAATGCCAGACAAATCACAAGAATAGATATTCCCAAATCCATGGGTATACATTTTCGATTGATTATTCCTTTCATTGTTTCGTATTTTAAATGGTTTGTTTTCCGGCATGCAGCCATGTCTTTACAAAGAAACCGGATAATCAGCAGATCGGAGTATACATATTCCTGATTTATATACCCATATTCCTGTATTATACGATACACGGAAAAAAGCAAAGCCCGATAAATTGGAAATTATCAGGCTTTGCTTTTACTGCATTTCAGGTATGGGTACCTTTCGATGAAACCGGACAAGAGTTTTCGCCCGCCGTTAAACCGGTCAGGGTTGCCAGATCGTGGCACGCAAATGATGGAGATGTTCTTTCGTGGAATAATAGTACATGGCCACCATCTTACCGTCTTTCCGGCAAACAACACGTGGATAACCCAGGTCGTTGAGCTGCATATCTTCAGACCAGAAACCTTCCATAAGGATTTGGGGTGTGGTCCATGTTTTTCCTTTGTCTTTGCTGTATACAACCCGGATGGTTCCGTGATCCCGCTCCCCGTACACGACACAGAGCCGTCCGTCTTTGGTAAGTGTCATGGCCGGTGGATTTCCATTCTCGGCTCCTGTGTCTGCGATTTTAGAAGTGAACGTCCAGGTTTTACCATCATCGGTAGAAGAATAAGCATCGATCCACTGTATTTCTTCTTTCTCATTTGTTACATATTTTCGTCGGATCGCTGATACTATGGTGCCATCTTTTAATTGTAACGTCTGTGACATCACAGCTCTGCATTCATTGGCAAAGGGATTTCTGGCATCATCGTCAAACAGTTTCACTTTTGGAAAAGTGCCTTTGGCGTTGGCGGGAGGAACTACCCAGCCCTGAAACGTAAAACTCTGTCCGCCATCGGCTGTTTTGATACAGAATAATCGGTCGGTACCGAATTTATTGGCAGTTCTGAGCGAGAAGAAAAGCAGGCACTCCTTGTCACTTTTGACAATAAAATCGGTTCTCGGAGAAAGCTCGTTAAAGCCCGTACCGGCAAACTCGGGCCATTGCAGCATATCCCCCACGCTATAAGGTCCCTGCCATGAATTCCCTTTATCATAACTATAGAAGAAATGCCCTCTTCCGTCATCAGCCCCATGGTAGGAATCTCCCACTAACCGTAATGCAAATTCAGGATGCCTGAAATTGATCGGGGCCGTTAGTTTTTTTAACTCCGGCTTTTTTCCAAAGTCGCCCACGTAATTTTCAGGGTCACTGTATGTCCAGGTTACGCCTCCGTCAAGGCTTCGTGCCTGCCAGCTTTTATAAGGTGCGTCAGCATTATGGCTATTGGTCTTTTTATAAATGGCTTCGGTGAAGCCGACTAAAATTTCATCATGGTTGTAAATGTACGCTCCGCAGTTGGCGGGCCAGCCGGCAAACCGGCCGGGTTGATGGTAAATAACTGTGTGCTGTACGTTTTTGACAGACTTCTGGGCGGGCAGCGGAGAAAAAAAGGAGGCAGTGACATTGGCCAGTATACCAATAGCTACAGGAATAATCAACTTTCTCATGAAAAGATAACAGGGTTTAATGGTTCAGGTCTTCAATACAATCTGTTTTTAAAGATAGAGCCTTTTAGAATATCAGTATATCATCCCGTGCAAACTGACTACTTGCGTATAATTTTCATGTTAAGATTGTGTAATGCTGACAAATGTGCGCTCAACGGCTTGTCATTGCGGATGGGGGATTTAGGACGCAAAAGCTATCTCTTTGCAGGAAACCATGAAGCCGCCCAGCGGGCAGCGATGCTCTGTTCCTTCTTTGCCACCTGCAAAAAGCATGAGGTCAATCCATTCCAGTGGCTGAAACATACCTTGCAGAACATGATGTCCATTAATCTGTAGTATCCACTACTTGTTCCTTACCACCATTGCTTCTGACTTCTTCCATTTTTTATAAAAATGTCTCCCTTGTCTTCAAAGAATCAGTCCGATTGTCAATGCTATCAATGATAGAAAATATGATTTGTTTAGTTTACATTTTACTCTACTCTCTCAATCGACTGAATTGCCGGTAACGGTTCGGGGCTTGGCGAAGGCGGGGATTTTTAGCACTAAAGTTCAATCGAAGAGCGAATGTTGAACCTTGCACAAATGTTCAACCGAAGCCGTTCAGCCCCGTTTTTGGTAATACCATGTTACAGGCTGGCGTTTTCGTTAACTGTGTAATTTTAGCTATTTATTTTCAACCTT